>JAHJIQ010000046.1 GCA_018823285.1 Pseudomonadota bacterium | reverse complement strand
CTACGACGACATAGAGACGGACGGCTATCATATCTTCAGCCGCACCAGCGCCAGAACCAGCGGGTTCTATCCGAATCGGTTTCCGGATTATCCGGGCGCCACACTCTCCGAACTGTCGGTCGGCGACCGGATCACCATCAGAGAACGGGGTCAGGCTTGACAAATGGGTATTTGGAAGCATTCAGAAAAGGGGTCTCGTTTTGGCTCATGTCTGAATAAAGTAGGGTTATTTCATAGTGTTACTGCGGGAAAATTAGAGGCTGGTTTGCCAATCGGCGTCAGGCCCCGAAATTGCGTCACCCCGTTAGTCGTCAAGGAGCCATTCGGCCGCTTTGCGGACCTGCACCGGCACCCCGCGCAGCGTGAAAGGCGTATCGTTCATATCGGTCAGAATCAGGGCCTCGGACGGCCGTATCGCCTGGAAGACATCCTCCAGTGCGCGGATTTCTCTCTTTCGCGCCGCTTCGTTTGTGTAATCGTGGCAGACCTGAATCAGTTGGCCGGTTGTCGGCAGGAAAAAATCGACCTCGTAGCCGCCCGGTGTCATGCAGTAGTGGATTTCGGACGTTCGACGGCGCAAGGCGAGAAAGATCGCGTTTTCGAGCCAGCGGCCGGTATTGGGCGAAAATGAAAAGCCCAGCGAGTTTCCCATGCCGGTGTCGATGCAGTAGACCTTCTTGGGCGCTATCTGCTGACGCTTGACGGAATGGGCATAGACGTTGACCGTAAAAAACAGCCAACTATTTTCCAGAAAGCCGATGTAATTCTTGATGGTGTTGACACTGCCCACCTTGAACTGTTCTTTGAGTTTGTTGAAGGAGATCAAGGCGGCCGGGTTGCTCAGCAGGAAAGAGCCGAGTTCCTTGATCACCGGGACCGAGTCGACGCGGTGCCGGGTCACCACATCCCGGTAGAGAATATCGTCATACAGGGTGCGGAGCAGGGGAAGCTCCGGATACTTGAGACTGTCGGGAATGCCGCCGAATTGGAGATAGGAAAGGAGTTCCTTCTGCAGCAGGGCGGAGTCCGTTGTCGTCAGCCGGGCGAGATCAAAGGCCGTCTCATTTTTAAAGCGCAGGTACTCGTCGAAGGAAAAGGGGAAGAGTTCAACCGGGACATAACGGCCGGTCAGGCGGGTGCCTAGTTCCCGGCTGAGCAGTGAGGCGTTGGAGCCGGTAATGAAGAATTTATAGCCAAGGTCCATGAACCGCCGGACAAAGGCTTCCCATCCCTCAATATTTTGGATTTCATCGATGACAAAGGTCTTCCGCTCTCCGAACAACTCGACCAGAGTTGAATAAAGATGGGTTGCATCGTCAGGCCGGAAACCGAGAAAACGGTCGTCCTCGAAATTCACGTAATAAAAACTGCCCTCGCCAAGCCGGTGCGCCATCTGGGCCAGCAAGGTCGACTTGCCGACCCTGCGCAGGCCGGAGATCACCACCGCGTGGGGTACTTCTGCGGCCTGCTCAACGCGTGCCAACTGTGCCCGTTTGATGCCGGTATCCCGATCCCAGAAAGCCTGGAGCTGTTCCAGGAGCATCGCCTTGACCTGCTCTTTCGACCATTTTGACCGCCAGTTTGTTTCGCTCATACAAGAAGAATACGCCAAATTGTTTTCAGTGTCAATGAAGACAATCGGAGTCAGAAGGGTATCGATATAGGGAGGTTCGGGGGCTACTTCATTGTTTTCCTGTACTGGTCCACCAAGTGCGGTTCACAGAAATGTGGTCAAAGAAAAGTGAGGCGGGTCATGAGGCGTGAGGCGGGTCATGAGGCGGGTCAGGCTTGCGTTATTGCATTATCTAGGCGATACAGTCAACATACCTCTTGACTGTACGTAACAAACTGAAGATATCATAACCTCATCATAAGCTTGGCCAAACTATTGATGTTTACCGTACATCTCAACTGTCAGTTCAGATTAAAACTCAATCATTTTTAGGGTCTGATCAAATCTGAATTATTAAAAATGAAAAACCTTGCACCCTCCATGCAACCTATTCTTCCACAATTATTCACTCTTCACTTTTAACTATTAATTGTCCTTCCCATCCTTCCACAATTTTTAATTCTACATTTTTAATTTTTAATTGTCGTTTCAGGCTTCGCCCCTGAAACGGCCACCCGATTTCGACCGCCCTCTTTGGCTCTGTAGAGTGCACCATCGGCCTCGTTGACCAGATTGGTCTCGTCCAGAGCGTTCTGTGGAAAGACCGCGACCCCAACGCTCACCGTAACCCTAATCTCTGTGGCGTCATCAATCCTGAAACTCTCTTCACCAACCGCCCGGCGTATCCGTTCGGCAGCAGCCATGGCCCCGTCCATTGCTGTTTCCGGCAGAATGACCACGATCTCCTCACCACCGTATCTGGCGGTCTTGTCCCCGGGCCGGAGCGCAGCAACCACCCTTCGGGCCACCCCGATCAGGACTGCATCACCTGCCAGGTGCCCGTATTGATCGTTGACCATTTTGAAATGATCGATATCGATCATCAGAAAGCCCAGGGGATGTTTGTACCTTCTGGCCCTCAAGATCTCCTCGACAATTCTTTTGTTGAACTCCCGCCGGTCGAGAATGCCGGTCAGCCCGTCCCGGGTGGCAAAATCCCTGATCTGTTCCGCCATCCGGTTGAATACCGTGGCCAGCTCACCGATTTCATCATCCCTCTGGACCTCGACCCTGACCCCGAGTTCACCCTCTCCGAAGCTGCGCACTCCGCGTTGCAGGGATTTTAATGGCTGCAGGATGGAACGGGAAATCGTGACCCCGACAAACAGAATCAGAATAATTCCGACAGAAAATGTAATGACGATCAGCCGGATCATTTTCTCCAGGGTCTTATGGGCCCCCTCAGCATGATCAACAGCCTCTCTGATCATCTCCAGGATCAGGCTGTCAACCGTTGCCAGAGCCTTGTCGTAAGCCGCATCCATCTCTTCCATCTCTTTTTTTGCTGCTCCGGTTTCATGCGGCTTCTCCAGGGCAAGGATCCTTCTGCTGAGTTCCCTTCCCCGCTGCCAGTCGTTTCTGGCCTCCTGGAGCAGTTTGTATTCATTACTCAGGTCAAATTCATTCCCCATAATCTCGGAGAACGCTTTGACGGTCCGCTGTTCAACCAGGGTGAACTCCTCCCTTTCCTGAACACCGCCATGGACCAGATAGTCGTTGGCCGGCATGGCTGACCTGGCCATAAAGCTTTCCAGGCGCATGATCGGGATCGCCTCATCAAAAGCCTCCTCCATCACCTCATCAAGCCCGTGCAATGCTTTCAGCAGATAAATGAAAGAGCCTATTCCCAGAACCAGCAAGGGTATGGTGACCAGGGCCATACCGGCGAGAAGCCTTGACCTGATTGAATTCACAAACAACCTCAAAGAAGAGTTTATTTAGCGGCAAAAAAATAGTATCACAATCGCTGTACCGGAATGAACGCAAAATTATATTTTTAGCCGATTCCCACACTTCATCGTGATATTTTTCTGTCATTCCGTGCTTGACCCGAAACCCGGAAACCGGGTCAGGCATGGAATGACGAAAAAAACTTAAAAAACCAGATCAGGGAGAACAATAATGTCTGAATTCAACAACGTAACAGTAATGAAAAAGGCCAATGTTTACTTTGACGGCAAGGTGACCAGCCGAACGGTGGTTTTCGCCGACGGGTCAAAAAAAACCCTCGGGGTGATGCTGCCCGGCGAGTATGAATTCAATACCGATGCCAAAGAAAATATGGAGATTATGGCAGGCAAGCTCGAAGTGCTGCTGCCCGGAGCTGACGGCTGGCGGAAAATTTCCGGTGGTGAATCCTTCGACGTCCCGGCCAATGCCAAATTCGGCCTGAAAATAAAAGAACTGACCGACTACTGCTGTTCTTTTCTCAAGTAACCGGCAGAAAACAAAAAAAATGGGGCAGCGGGATCTTCTCCCGCTGCCCCGGATGAATTCTTATCACACAACAGGGCGCATTCCGTTAAAGCTTCTTTCTGTTTTATTTGGAAGTCATCCTTGCTCCTCGTTTTGCCGGGCCTGTTTTCTCCAGGCGGTTTCTGATGTCTGTTCCTATTACTTCTGCGTCTTTTCCAGGCACTCCGTACTCTTTGAAAACCGCCTCCCACCCGGATACGGCATCATGAACTGCAGTGGCTACTTCCAAGGCTTGCTGCCTCCGTTTTATTCCGAAGTGTTTCGCTTCAGCCAGCAGGGTTTCAAGATCCGGCGGTCTGCAGTCGGGCCCTATGCTTAACGCATGCTCCTGGTTCCGGCCAATGTTCGGGACCAGATCAAATGCCGGACTCAGCCTCCAACCCTCCTGGTCATGCAACATGCAGAAGTTTTTCAGATGGTCATCAGTGTTGCCTACCATCGTATTAAATATCATCTGCCGGTAGAGCATATACAGATCCCGATGCGGGATTGTGGAAACATATCTGATCGCCGCCGCCAGGTCCCTGTAGCCGGCATAGTAATATCCATCGGCTTTCAGGAGAGACTGCATGCTGATCAGGTGATTCCGGCCTCCGGCGGCATTGATATCAAACCGTTTAACCAGCAGACACTTGCGGGAGCCAAAGGATAACACTCTGGTCTCGGCTGTTTCTACTCCAGCCAGGCGGGCCAATTTCATCACTGCGGCTTCAAGGCTTACAACATCCAGTCTGTCCTTGGTGCTGGTGAATTTTGCCAGATAGTCATCGTTTCCGTCCGCAACCAGCGCTTTGGGCCGGGCCCCACCCGGGGAACTGCCCGCCTGGAACAACATGGATAATGCATCATCGGCGATAAGGCCCGGGTCATTTTCATACTGCTCTGCCATGACAGCAAGTTCTTCCAGATGACGGCAGAAAACCTTAGCCGGTGAAGGCAAGGGCTCATCCTCCCCATAAATCAAGGCCCCAAGTCCTTGCCCCCCCAACAATCTTAAGAGATGCGGCACTCTTTGTTCACTTCGCCCAAGCTTATAGCGGCGAATCATAATGCTTCGCCCCCAGTCATCCGGGAGGCTGTCTTCAAAAACACCATGGACCCCGGAATGTGGCCGATCTGCAGCAAATGATGCAGTAGTCAGCGGGAGGTGCCGAGGATCGAGCGAAAATGCTTCCGGAGCTTCCAGATATTCCGGCGCGTAACGGAACTGTCCGTGTAGCGCCCCTCTGGGATCGGGGTCTTTAACCGCCAGTTCTCCAACCTTCAGGATTTCCCCACTTGGCGACGACAACCAGATATTGAGTTTTATTATCATTTTTTACCTTTGCGCTTTCCACCGGCCCGCTTTCTTTTTTGCTTAATTATCTCCAATTGCGCAAACAAGTCCGTTGGTTCAGCGAGAACATTCTCCCACCCTGTAATCCTGTCAAGCAGGTTGCTCGCCATGAGCCAGTTTCCGATCGGTGTCTGAGGAGAACCCTTCTCCATTTTGCTGTAAGATTGCCTGGTAATTCCGAGCCTCTGGGCGAACAACTCCTGGCTTTCATTTCTGGAAAGGCGCGCTTCCTTTAAACGCTCCCCGAGTTGTTTTAACAAGTGCTCTGTGTCCGTGATAATGTTATTCATAATTAACATAAATACGTAAAAATCAATATTATGTAAACAATTTATTACAATTATCAAGGAAACAAAAAAATGGGGCAGCGGGATTTTCTCCCGCTGCCCCAGACCTTCAAGACCGACGCCCTCAGGCGGCCTTGATCTCGATCTGTCTCGGCTTTGCCGCTTCCGATTTCGGCAGGTGCAGCCGCAATACGCCTTCTTTGAGTTCCGCTTTTACCTTGCCGACATCAATGGTCTGCGGCACCGAGAAGGTCCGTGCATACTGAACCTCTCCGAATTCCTCCCATTGACCGACGCCGGTGGTGGCCATCTTCCGCAAACCTACCAGAGTGAGCTTTCCGTTATCGATATTCACATCGATGTCTTCCTTTGCCACCCCCGGCATATCGGCATGAAGAAGAATCTCGTTCTTATTTTCATAGATATCCACAGCCGGGCTGACTGTGTCGATCGGCCTTGTGGTTTCAGGCCTGGTCTCTTCTCTTTTTGCAATATCCTTTTTCTCACTCATGACAATCCTCCATTTCCGGAAAAATTGAACGATTTTTTTTTCACTCTTTATTTGATCGCAATCTGCCTGGGTTTTGCTGCTTCCGCCTTGGGCAGCGACAGTTTCAGAATACCGTCTTTGAGTGACGCATTGACCTTGCCGCCCTCGACATCGGCAGGAAGGGTGAAGCTCCGGGAAAAACTCGCGGTTCCCCTCTCTGTCCGGTGGGTTGAATAGCCCTCCGGCGCATCGGATTTCCGGTTGCCGCTGATCTCCAGATAATTCCCCTGGATCTTCACATTGAGGTCCTCCTTCGCAAAGCCGGGAACTTCAGCGAGAATCTCAAACCCCTCACCGGTATCATACAGATTGGTTCTCGGCAGAATATCAACTCCTGCCTCCCGGCCCCATCGATACCCGTACGGCAGACCGTACTCAGAAAAAACCCGGTCCATTCTGTTCTGCAGCAAACCCATTGCGCCAAGCATCCGGTCAACATCTCTCCATCTCGTCAACATTGTTCTACCTCCTCCTGTCATTTGTTCTCACACCAGGAGATCATAAGGCATCCCTGGTTTTGATCCTTTGCAGGAACCGACACCTCGTTCCTTCCGGCGAAAAATCTAATTACCAATAGCGCTTTGTCAACATCGCCATCATTATTTTTTTTACATTTTCTTTTTTATTACTTTTTTTACAATAGGTTGACAAAGTAATGAATCCGGAATACTTTTTCCCGGGGGTGAAAACGATGAACAACCGCAACAGAAAAACACAGGCTTCTATCAAAACCGAACTGGATCTGACCGCCGATACATTGAAGGGGAAACAGTCTGTACGGGCAACGTTCCGGCTGCCCAGCCAGGCCATCGATCTTTTGAGTATTGCCGCCACCCAGTTGGGCCTGAAACAGAAATCGCTCTTTGACCAGCTGGTTGAAAACCGGAGCGTGCTGGATCAGGTTGCCAATGAGGCAAGGGATTATGAAACGGGGGTAAATGAGAGGCGGCAGAAAACCTTTGTTCTCAGCAGAAATTCGCTGGACTCGCTGGAGCAGATTGCCGTCGCCCACAAAATGCCACGGGATGTCCTGGTTGAAGTTTCCATCCGCAGGCTGATGCCGGTCATCTCCGCCGAACAGGCAAAACAGCGTGAAAGAACCCTTCTGCTTCAAGACCTGAAGCAATTCCTCAAGCAGGGACTGGAAATCCTGCACAAGTCGGAAAAAAGTCTTGGCCCAGATGACCCCGTATCCAAAAAGATCACAACCCTTACCGACTCCTGCGCACGCAATATCGGTGAAATCGAAGAGTTGGTGGAAAAAGGGCGGCTGATGGATCAGCTCTAGTGAAGAGTGAAGAGTGAAGAGTGAAGAGTGAAGAGTGAAGAGTGAAGAGTGAAGAGTGAAGAGTGAAGAGAATTTTACCCCCCTGGTAGCATCCCATCCACCATTTTTCATTCTTCATTTTACATTTTTCATTGTCTTTCCACCCTGACGAAATTATTGACACCCTCTGACCCGTCGGGTATTTTTTGTGCTACTTTTTTAAATATTGTAGCACAACCCCGGGAGAACGATATGCGTAAATTGATCGGTGTTACTCTTGCTGTCTGCCTTTTTCCAACCCTTGCCCAGGCCCATATTCTGAGCGGCGAGGGCGGGTTCCTCTCCGGCCTGACCCATCCGGTTTTGGGCTTCGACCATTTTCTGGCCATGCTTTCCGTCGGCATCCTGAGCGCCCAGATGGGCGGCCGGGCAATCTGGACCGTGCCCGCGACCTTTGTCTGTGTGATGGCTGTCGGCGCCTTCATCGGGATCAAGGCGATCCCGCTGCCGGGAGTTGAATACGGGATCGCCCTCTCGGTGCTGATTCTGGGGTTTGCCCTGGCCATGGAAAAAAAGCTGGTTCCGCTCTGGGCGATGGTCTGCGTCGGCGTCTTCGCGATCTTTCACGGGCATGCCCATGGTAACGAAATGCCGAAGATCGTCAGCCCGGCCATTTACGCTGTCGGCTTTCTGGCCGGAACCGCCGCCATCCACCTTGCCGGGGTGCTGATCGGGGTTTTTTCAGGAAAAACCGCAAAAGGGGCCGATTTCTTACGATACGTTGGCGCAGGGATCTCCGGAATCGGGGTCCATATCATCTACATTCTGGCAAAATACTAGCAGATTCCAATCAATAAAGCCGTCAGGCTGTCACCCATCAGACAGCCTGACGGCGGATACAACCTTCATCAGGCAACGCTAAAAATCCTCAAATTCATCATCTCCGGCAAACGGGGTCAGCTTCTCGGGTTTTGTCCGGGTTCTTCCCGAATCGCTCCTGTTTTCCAGTGCCGGAATCTTCCTTGAACCGCGTGTCGATCTGTTGTGATACCCCGAACCTTCGGCGGAGTCATAAGCCACTTTCTTCCCGCCTTGCAGACCGCCCTCTTTACCGCCGACCAAAGTGCTGAGATCCGCAACGTAACCGGTCATCCGTGCGGCCTGGCCTTTCATCTCCTCGGAAACACTTGCCGCCTGCTCGGCATTGGCGGCGGTCTGCTGGACCACCCGGTCGATTTCCGTTACCGCCTTGTTGATCTGTTCAATGCCGGTTGTCTGCTCATTTGAGGCACTGGCAATCTCTCCGACCAGAGTCCCCACTTTCAAAGCCTTGTCGGCCACCTGCTGAAACTCATCGTTTGTTGCCGCGACCAATTCAGAGCCAACCCTGACCTTGGCAACAGTCCCCTCGATCAGGCCGGCGGTATTGCGGGCCGCCTCCGCCGCCCGCATGGCCAGATTCCGCACCTCATCGGCCACCACGGCAAACCCTGCCCCCGCTTCACCGGCCCGGGCTGCTTCAACGGCGGCGTTCAACGCCAGGAGATTGGTCTGAAAGGCGATCTCATCGATGGTCTTGATGATCTTGGAGGTGTCTTCGCTGGCCCGGGTGATTTCCGCCATGGATACGGTCTGCCGGTCCATGGAAGCGTTGGCCTGGGCAATGACCCGGTTGGCATCCTGCATCAGGGTGTTGCATTGACCAGCGTTATCGGCATTCTGACGGGCCATGGCCGCCATCTCCTCAAGCGAGGAAGAGGTCTCCTCAAGGGACGCCGCCTGCTCTCCGGCTCCTTCCGCCAGTCCCTGGCTGGCCCGGGTCAGCTGGTTGCTGGCATCGGCAACCTGCCCGGCGCCCTTCGCCAATCCGGCGGTCACATTCTTGACCGGGGCCATGACAAATCGCGCCAGACAGAAGTAGATCACCAGACAGAGACCGACCACCCCGAACAGCGCCATGACAAAGATCGAGAAGGACAAAGACCTTGTTGTCTCGCGCACATCACCCGTCACGTCACTTCTCAGGGCACCGATCCTTTCGGTAAGTGAGCCGATAATCTTATTCACCCGGTCAAGACTCATCCCGACCATCACAAAGCCCACAAGCCTGCCTTCATGGGTGACTTCTTGCTCGATAGTCTGCAGGTTTTCCGGAACTTCTTTATTTTCTGTCAGAAGGTTCTTTTCAGTATCATAAAAGCAGACATGCACAATATCCTGGTCACTTTCGGCGTTTCGGGAAAGCCGGTTCAGGGCGTCGAAATCATATTCGGCAATCAGCCCCGCGCCGGTATCCGCAAGGAGGCCGGCAATCGCCTTGCCTTTCTCACCGACCTGTTCAGTTAACGTTGTCTCCTGCCGCCCTTTCTCACCGTTCATCCCTTCGCCAAAGGTGACCACCATCTGGTCCATCGCCTTGCTGACAAGAGAGATAAGGGTCGCAGCCATACCGATAAACATCACGACCGTGATAATCGACATGATTGAAAGAAACTTCGCGGCAATGCCCTTGGTTTGAGCCATAAAGATCAATCCTCTGGTAGATGAGCCTCTTGCATACTGGACATTTTGCGAGAGGCTCACATGTTCATGTTCGCCCGATTACGGGAGGCTGTCGAAATTCACGATCCGGTCGGTGGTTTCCCAATGTTTGAACTTTGCCTTCAACCCCACGCTTTGCCTGACCGAGGCGGTGCCGGCTGCCTCGACAACCCCCTGCCCCTCGTCGGAGAGGAGCCAGTCGAGAAACGCCTTGACCTCCCCGGCCGGCTTCCCTTTGGTGGAGATAAAAAGAGGGCGGAAGGTCGAATAGGAACCGGAGGCGATGCTTGCGGCGTCCGCCTTGTGGCCGTCCACTGCGAGAATTTTCATGCTCTCGCCGCTGTCCACCCTCTTTTTGGCGCTGCTGAAACCAGTCAAACCGAAAGCTGTGACATCCGATTTGATCTTGTTCTCAACCGGGCCGGTGCTCTTCAGGACCAGAGCATCGGCGGCAAAATCGACATCGGGATCGTTGAAGATGATCTTTCTTGCCATATAGCCGACCCCGTTTGTTTTCCCGGTGCGGGTCACCAGGAGAATCTTCTGGTCCGGCCCCCCGAGATCCTTCCAGTTGGTGATCTCTCCCTGCAGGACTTTCTTCAAATTCTCAGTGGTGATGGAATCCACCGGATTGTCCTTCTGGACGATGGGCACCAGGGCGTCCCAGGCCACCACGGTCAGATAGACCTCGCCTTCCTCGGCGGGGAATTTGCCGGGCAGGCTCGGCCGGCAGTTGCCGCCCATGTCGACTTCGCCGGAATTAGCCGCCCTGATTCCCTTGGTGGCGCCGCCTCCGGAAAGACTGATCACCACCCCGGTCTTTTTCTTATAGGCATCGGCGGCCTCGGCCATAAAGGCGATCTTGGTGATGCCGCACCCGGTCCATTTCATCATCTCCGCAGCCGTAGCGGTACCACAGAATATTCCCAACAGCAGAACTGCCATCATCACCTTGCCAATCGTCTTCGTCATCCCGACATCCTCCATGATATTTTGAAACAGCTTGGTATAAAGTCAGTAATAAAGTGTGCGACAAAATGTCACATCAAGTCAACCCCCCCCAAAAAAAATCTCCTTATAAAGCCACAACACCAGGCCCTCAACAATTCAAAGCTTCGCGAGGCCGGCTGGAGAAGGAGCCACGCCAATCGTAGCGAAGATTGACAGCCGGTCTCATTGCAGGTAAACCTCTGCTGACATGCACCATTGGCCCTTCTTCAGATACGAAAAGTCGGGGACGAAAATGAACAACACATTGTATTGCAAAAGTTGCGGGCAGGATCAATCCGGAGCGGAAGCTGAAAAAACGGATTTCAACTGCCCGCAGTGCGGCGGAAAGCTGTTGCCGAAAGAGCAGGGAACACCTCCCGGCAACAAAACCGGAGTCAGGATTGCCGCCTTCACCGCAATGGCTGTTGTTGCCTTTGCGGCGCTCTATTTTCTCCGGCCGGGAAAAGAATACCGTTCACCCGACATCCCGTTTCCAGACAATTCCGGCTCCGGAATCGCAGCGAGCCTTCTGGAGAGCGCCCGCTCCCTGAACAGCAAAACCCCCTTCATGGTCGACAACTCGACCCGGCTTGATGAAGTGGTCGTCGAAGGGAGCACGATCACCTACAAGAACACCCTGGTCAACCTGACCGATGAAGACCGCGCCCGGGAGGATGTCTTCAAAAAGAACATCACCCGGTACCTGACCGAAAAATATTGCGGCAATGAAAAGGCCCGCAATGGAATGAAAGCCGGGATCGTCTACAGTCAGGATTATTCCGGCCGCGACGGGGCTCTGCTCTTCAGTGCGACGGTAACCTATGCCGATTGCGAAGCGCTGTGATTCGGCAAATAATCAACACCGATCGAGTCGTCAAAACCCCGGATGGATGCGTGGAACGTACTTCAACCAGCGTCTCAACTGAAGCTTTTACAATCATCGGTGTGAAGCAGAACACACGTTGAACCACCCTTCGCCAAACATTTACCTCCTGCACAGCTTGACTTTTCCCCTCTCTCTATTGCAACATGGAAAAGAGCAACCCTCTGTAAAACAATTCCGGCGAAATCAAGCGGGGGCATTTTTTGAAGAACAGGATTCACTTCTCTTTTCTGCTGCTGTTCTGGACGGCAGTGGTTCTCTGTTCACTTCTATGGAACAACCATTCCATCGACAGGAATACACTCATCCTCGCCAGAAGCACCGGCTCGTCCTTTTTCAAGGAGATCGAAACCACCCGGCTCTGGAATGCCAGACACGGCGGGGTGTATGTGCCGGTGACCGAAAAGACCCAACCCAACCCCTACCTGAAGGATCCGGACCGCGATGTAACCACCCTCTCAGGGCTGGAACTGACCAAAATCAACCCCGCCTTCATGACCAGGCAGATTGCGGAAATCGCCGAAACCGAAAACAATATCAGGTATCATATCACCAGTCTGAACCCTCTCAGACCTGACAACAGGGCTGATGCCTGGGAAACGGCAACCCTGAAGAGATTCGAGGCCGGAGAGCGTGAGTTTCTGGAATTTATCGAATCTTCATCCCAATACAGGTATATGGCCCCGCTGGCCGTCAAAGAGGCGTGCCTGAAATGCCACGCGGAACAAGGATACCGGCTTGGCGAGATCCGCGGCGGGATCAGTGTGACGATCCCCGCCGGACCTTTCCTTGCCGCGGAAAAATCCTCGAAAAATCACCTCCTGCTCTTTCATGCCCTCGTTCTGGTTCTGGGTCTCGGGATTTTGAGCTTCTTCAACAGCCTCGGCCTCAAACAGGAAAAAAAGATCAAGGAGAAAAACAGCGAACTGAAATACCGAATCGCAGAATGCCGGGAAGTCACCAAAACCCTGGAACAATCATTCCAGGAACTCTCTTCGGCAATGAATGAATCCGGAGATGCGGTCTACTTTCTCGATCTCAACCGCCGCCTTCTCCGGGGGAACAATGTTTTTTACAAGATGATTCGGAGTACTCCGGATCAGGCCACAGGCAGACATATTGAACAATTGATCCACCCTGATGGCGAATCTGAACCGTGCCCGGTCTGCCTCGCCCAGAACAGACTGGAAGACGCGGTCATCACCATGGAAATCGATCACCCGAACAACCCGGCAGGCAAGCCCATTGAAGTGACCGTTAAAGTCGTCCGGGACCATCAGGAGCAGCCGCTGAGCATCTACGTCTGCATCCACGATCTGACCCGTACCAGAAATGAAGCCAATGAAAAAAGACGCCTTGAAGAGCAGCTGCGGCAGGCCCATAAGATGGAGGCGATCGGCACCCTGGCCGGCGGCATCGCCCACGATTTCAACAACCTGCTGACTCCGATTATCGGTTACGCCGAAATGGCCCGCCGGGAACAACACCCCGAAAGAAGCCAGATGCCGATCTACCTTGAAGAGATCCTGAACGCAGGATCCCGGGCCAGGGACCTGGTCAAGAACATCCTTTCCTTCAGCCGCAAAGCGGAGCAGGAAAAGAAACCGCTCAACCTCCACCCGATCATCAATGAGGCGATCAAGCTGATCCGCGCTTCAATCCCGACCACCATCGAGATAAAGCAGGAGCTTGACCCATACTGCGGGAGCATTCTGGGAGATCCGTCCCAGATTCATCAGATCCTGATCAATCTCTGCACCAATGCTGCACATGCTATGGAGAAAACAGGCGGGATCCTGGAGGTTTCCCTGCACAAAACCAGGCTTGAAAAAAAGGATCTGGAAAATGAGATCACCATGCAGCCTGGAGACTATATTGAAGTCTCGGTAAAAGACAACGGTGAAGGTATTCCCCCGGAAATTATTGACCGGATTTTCGAACCCTACTTCACCACCAAATCGGCCGCAAAGGGTTCAGGGATGGGCCTTGCCATCGTCCACGGGATCGTCAAAAGCCACCATGGACTGATCAAGGTGGTCAGCGATACTGACCGGGGAGGCGCCTGGATCAGGGTTTTCTTCCCGAAGATTGAGGAGGTCGAGATTAAACAACCGGAAGAAATCGACCCGCTGCCGATGGGCAGTGAAAATATCCTGGTGGTCGATGATGATGACGCGGTTGCCGGAATCCATTGCCGAATGCTGGAATGGCTCGGCTATGAAGTGACCGTAGAAAGCGGCAGCCTGGAAGCCCTTGCAACCTTCCGCGCCAACCCCGATCAGTTTGATCTGGTGATCACCGACCAGACCATGCCGAAGATGACCGGGGAACAGCTGACCAGGGAACTCCTTGCCGTAAGACCGGATCTTCCGGTTATCCTCTGCACCGGCTACAGTGAGCAGATCAACGAGGAAGCCGCAAAAGCCGCCGGTGCGAGCGCCTTCATGATCAAGCCCCTGGAGCAGCACGATTTGGCCCACACCGTCCGGGAGTTACTGGACCGGAAAGGGCAATTAAGAGTGAAGAGTGAAGAGTGAAGAGTGAAGAGTGAAGAGTGAAGAGTGAAGAATTTTACCCCCTCTGTAACGTCACATCTACAATTCTTCATTCTTCATTTTTAATTCTTCATTCATTTCAAATACCCGACAATCCTGTCGCCGAATTCTCCCGTGGTCAGAACGGTGTCGCCGTCTGGCTTCCGCCCGGCCAGTTCCGGGGTGGTATATCCTTCAGCGAAAAGGCGGAACATCGCATTCCAGATCGCATCGGACTCCTCAATCAAACCGAAACATTTGTCCAAAAGAAAGGCGACACTGCCGATCATTGAATAGGGGTTTGCGATGTTCTGCCCGGCAATATCGGGAGCGGAGCCATGGGCCGGTTCCACATACCCTTTTTCCGGCCCGATACAGGCCGAGGGCATGAGCCCGAGAGAACCGAGGATGCCGCCCGCCTGATCGGTGAGGATGTCCCCCTGCATGTTTTCCAGGAGCATGACCCCGTTGAACTGACGGGGGTTCTTGACCAGCTGGAAGGCCGCATTATCAACCAGGATCGAATGCAATTCGACATCCTTGTATTCACCACTGACTTCGGCAACGATATCGTTCCAGAAACGTGACGTGGCAAGGACATTGGCTTTATGGACATTGAAGAGCGGAGAGCCTTTTTTGCGCGCCTCAACAAAAGCGGCATGGGCAATATCTTCAACCTGCTTCCTGGTATAGATGCAGTCGTCACTGGCATATTCCATACCGGTGGCCGAGCCCTCTTTTTTATCACCAAAGTAGATCCCGCCCACCAGCTCCCGGATCATCAATATATCAATGCCCTCACCGATGATCTCCTCCCGGATGGGTGAAAAATGGGCCAGAGCTTTCGGCAGAAAAACCGGCCGGAAATTCAGAAAGGTGTTGTATCTTTTCCGCAAAGGCAGGATCGCCCCGATCTCCGGTCGAAACTCCTGGGGGATGGTCGCCATCTTCTCCACCGCCAACCCCACCGGGCCTTTGATGATCCCGTCGGCCTCATCACAGATCTGTTTTGCCTCATCGGGAAAAGGGGTGCCATGGGAGAAATAGGCGTTCGCTCCGAAAGGCGCGTGTTTTATCTGAAACGAATGATCATATTTTTTTTCAATGGCCGCAAGGACCTTGAGCCCTTCAGCGGTAATCTCCGGCCCGATACCGTCACCTTCCAGAACTGCAATTTTCTTTTTCATGATTCTTTCCCGGTTCTTCTTTTAAAACTGCAAAATGTGCGGATATATCGACTGTTAAATGGGTCGGCAATATTAAATGACCTGGCGCTCCTTGTCAAAGACAGATTTTCAGAATAGTCTGCACCGGACAACTTAAAAGCAAAAAAAACCATTATCCCATCGAGAGGAAATCACAAATGACGAGAAAGATCGGCGCCATTGTCCTTCTGCTGCTACTGCTTGGCGTCCCATTTCTCGATTGGCGTCTTGGCGCGGTCATCTGGATGGCCGCCTGGCTGACCTTTATCCTGCAAAAACTCTTCACCCGAAGAAACTGGAAGATCGGCGAGGAGACCGACAATGCCACGGAAATAACGCCTACTTCCGATTCAGATAACTCTCCAGAGCCCCCGACCAGATCCGGTAGCCCTCGCGGGTGAGATGGACCTCGTCCTCCAGCATCCCTGCCAGAGCCCGCCCTTCCTTGCCAGCCATCGCCGACCAGACATCCAGATAATCGGCGCCATTCCGTTCGGCCAATTCCTTTAATCTCCCATTCACCCGTTCCACCGTATCAGGAGCCAGATAGCCAAGCTCCATCGGCAACAGGCTGTTGACCAGCAGGTCCGCGTCAGTCCACGCCTTTTTGAAAGTGCTCAGGATGCCTTCATAGGAGGCATGAAAGGCAAAATTTTCCATCGCCACATTGTTGGTGCCGATCATAATCAGGACCAGGTCAGGAGGAGCAAAGCGCCGGACAATGTTTTCCGCCCGAAGCTGCAATTCCTCAACCGATTCTCCGGCCCGACCGAGATTATCAACCTTCAGTTCGGGAAAACGCCCCTGCCAGTCGAAAAACTCGATCATTGAGTCCCCGACCAGGAGAAGGTGCCGGTATTTGCCCATTTTGTCCCCCATATCACCACCAATGGTTCATTGCAACTGCATCACTCCTTCTTCGCAATCAGGACCGCCGCAGCCATCGCTTCCAGCTTGAATTCATGTCCGGTGAAAAGGGGCGCCTCATCCTCCTCCGCAATGTCCCGTGGCGATCCCGCCGCAGTGTTGATCAGGAGATGCCAGCGGCTCCCCCGGGGCGGCGGAGGCACCACGATGCGCTCCGGTTTGCCGCCGCCTTGCAGCATCACGAAAAAATCATTGTCCCTTGTTTTCTCCCGACTCCCTCTGCCGTCAAGGAAAAAACAGAGAACCCTGCATTCGCCGGACCAGTCGGTTTTCCCAGGTTTCGTGGCCTGCCAGCGGATCTCGGGAAATGGTACTTCTCCTTCCGGAAAAAACTCGGCCCGCCTGAAAACCGGATGCGCCTTGCGCAGTGCGATCAACCGGCGGAAAAACCGGTGCAGCCCCTTGTTTTTCTTTGCCTGCCCCCAGTCGATCCAGCCGATTTCATTGTCCTGGCAATAGGCATTGTTGTTGCCTCTCTGGGTCCGCCCGAACTCGTCTCCGGCCAGCATCATCGGGGTTCCCTGGGAAAGAAAAAGGATTACAGCAAAGGTCCGGACCCGGCGCTGCCGCAACCGGTTTATCTTCCGGTCTGCGACCTCGCCCTCCGCCCCGCTGTTCCAGCTCCGGTTGTCGTTGGTGCCGTCACGGTTGTCCTCGCCGTTCATCTCGTTATGCTTCTGTTCGTAACTGACCAGATCATACAGGGTAAACCCGTCATGGCTGGTGATGAAGTTGATGCTGTTGAACGGCGCCCGGTCCAGCTGGTAGAGATCGGCGCTACCGCTGATCCGGGTGGCGAGTGCGGCAACGGTGTTCTCGTGACCGGCCACAAAGGACCGGACATCGTCGCGATAGCGCCCGTTCCATTCCGCCCAGCGCGGATGGCGGGAAAAACTTCCCACCTGATAAAGTCCGGCCGCATCCCAGGCCTCGGCGATGATCTTGATATCGGCGAGGATCGGGTCTTCGGCAATCTGCTCCACCATCGGCGGGTTTTCCATCACCTCGCCCCGTGAATTGCGGCCGAGCACCGAGGCAAGATCAAACCGGAAGCCGTCCACGTGCATTTCGGTGACCCAGTAATGCAGGCAGTCCATGATCAGGCTCCGGAACAGGGGGTGGTTACAGTTCAAAGTATTGCCGCAGCCGGAAAAGTTCATATACTCCCGACTCTCCGGATCAAGAATATAATAGATGGAATTGTCCAGCCCCCGGAAACTGAAGACCGGCCCGTCGCCGCCACCTTCTCCGGAATGGTTGAAGACGATATCGAGAATCACCTCGATCCCGGCCCGGTGCAGCGCCTTGACCATCGTCTTGAATTCGTTGACCTGCCCACCATTGCGACCATTCACGGCATAGGAGGCCTTCGGGGCGAAAAAGGCCATCGGGCTGTAGCCCCAGAAGTTTTTCAGTTTTTCCCCGGTCTTGGGGTTATGGGCCAGGATTTCATTTTCGTTGAATTCGGTCACGGGCAGAAGCTCAACCGCCGTGACACCCAGTTTCTTCAGGTAGGGGATTTTTTCAATCACCCCGAGATAAGTCCCCGGATATTTTGCTGCCGAGGAGGAGTGGCAGGTAAAACCGCGCACATGCATCTCGTAGATGATCGAATCCTTCAGCGGAATATTCAGGGGCCGCTCCCCCTCCCAGTCGAAATCATCTTTCACCAGGCAGCAGCGGCGCCGGAAACCTTTCAGCTGACGGGAATCCTCTTCACCGCTCCGCCTGTAGGCTTGCCCCCAGACGGAACTTCCGGTCAGGGCCCTGGCATAAGGATCAAGCAGCAGGTTCTTCCCGGAAAACCGATGCCCTTCGCCTTCCGGATCCCAGGGGCCGGTCACCCGGTAGACATAACGGATTTCAGGGTCGAGATCCTGGACCAGAATGTGCCAGACATCTCCCGTCCGGTTGATGCCGGGATCAAGTGTAAATTCCGCAATTGCCGGTCCGGAGCCACTCCGGAACAGGAGCAGGGTGACACTTTCGGCGTTCCGGGAAAAGAGGGAGAAATTAACCCCCCCTTTCTTTTCACTGGTCCCAAATGGCAGCGGACTGCCGGGGCTGGTTGGATATGAATTCACTTCACTCACCAATCGAATGCGCATATAAAGTTGTTGACTAAACAGGAACGATTATTGTTTAATGAGAATCATCACACCGTGGAAACATTCTACGGATTCGAAATGCGAATATCAATCTCAAGATGCGTTCCCTGCAAAAGAGATTGTACCATCTTTCACCTGGCCCCACAGGGCGAGAAAACCGGAGGACGACTATGAATTTGGCGCAAACCCTCGATATCCCGAAAGGCCAGCCCTTCAGCATCGACTGGGACATCACCCCGATCTACACCTTCACCATGTTTGAAAGCTGGGGCGGCAAGGATGGCGAGAGGGTCCGGAACAACGATGAGAAATTCTACTACTTCTTTGTCGACGGCTGGGAGTCTCCCCCCTCCCTGTATCTGATGGAACGGGGAGTCAAACATGCCCGGGTCATGGCCAGGATCGAAGCCCCCCAGGAGCTGGTCAGTCAGTGTGTTGCCGATGACGGCAAATCGTTCACCCTGGACAAAAGCCATGCCATCAACCGTGCCATGCGGGAGTGGCTGAAAGCAAACGTGGTCGACCATACCACCGAAGGGTTGGTGGTCCCACTGACGAAAAGCATCAATCTCGAAGAGATGATCAGCGGCCTTCCTACCATTTCCGACGACATTTCACCGGTTGCCAGGAAGAAACTGCGCTCTTCTCCGGGTGTCTTTACCGAAGATGAGGTGGCCGATCTCGTCCGACAGGGTGATTTTTTCGATATCCAGCAAAACACAAGTGGCGCCTTTGCCGGCTG
The DNA here is from genome assembly GCA_018823285.1 of Pseudomonadota bacterium. Taxonomy (NCBI): domain Bacteria; kingdom Pseudomonadati; phylum Pseudomonadota; species Pseudomonadota bacterium. The sequence goes on along the minus strand of JAHJIQ010000046.1, from coordinate 21,345 downwards.
CCTGATCGACAATCAGGACGAGTTGACCGTAACCGATCTGGCTTCCGGGCTCATGTGGCAGAGAGGCGGCTGCGATATTACCAACTTCAAGAAGGTCAAGGGGTATATCGAAGAGCTGAACGCCCGGAATTTCGCCGGATTCTCCGACTGGCGGATGCCGACCATTGACGAAGCGATGTCACTTCTGACCGCCGCCGTGAACCGCAAAGGGCTGCATCTGCACCGCTGTTTTTCACGGGAACAACCCTTTATTTTTACCGCCGACCAGCGTCGCCCCGGGGGATACTGGTTTGCAGACTACAAGCAGGGGGCCGTTTTCTGGGCCTCCGGAACCATCCCGGGAGGCTTCGGGCGGGCCTGTCGCACCGCCTGACATCTCCACTCCTCACTTTTCTTCACTCCAGCCGGCCCGGACCTCCTCTCCAGTTCCGGGCCGGCAATTTTTTTGCTCCACTCCAACCAGAACTTCACACCCCTCCATTCCTCTTTTTGCCTCTGCGGAAATGGGGCCTCATTTTAATTGGAAATCGGGAGTTTTCTGCCGGCTATTGGCTGTTCAATTTTTTCTCCCCGTATCCCGGCTTATCAATTGACTTGAATACCCTCTGAAAGGTATATTTTCCCACTTGTTCACAATACAACCTTCACTTTTCCGGGAGAGAAAAATGAAAAAGATTTTACTGCCGCTTCTGGCATTTGTCCTCTGCACCGCAACAACCGTCTGCTCTTATTCCGGCCTGGAGCTCGGTAAACCCGTCACCCTGAAACAGGTCACCAAAATCTCCGAGATCGAGAAAAACCCTGAAGCCTTTGTCGGCAAAAAAGTCCTCGTCTCGGGAACCGTGGTCGAGGTCTGTTCTTCCCGGGGCTGCTGGATGAATATTGCCAGCGACACCCCCTTTGAAAAGATCCAGATCAAGGTGGTTGACGGGGTGATTGTTTTCCCGATGTCGGCCCGGGGGCAGAATGCCTACGTGGAAGGGGTGGTGGAAAAACTTTCCCTCAGCAAAAATGAAGCGATCGACTACTACCGTCACAAGGCCGAAGAAAAGGGGCAGAAATTCGATCCGGCCACCGTTACCGGCGCCGAAACCATCTACCGGATCAGGGCTCTCGGCGCAGTGATTGAGCATTGAGATGAACTGGCGAAGATGGAACAACATCATCCACCGGGATCTGGGCTATCTCTGCTTCGGCCTGACCATTGTCTACGTGATCTCGGGGATTGCCGTCAACCATATCAATATCTGGAACCCGAGCTACAGGATCGAGCATCTGAAAAGTTCCATCAAACCGATTCCTGCCGGAACCCCGCTCTCGATGAATACCGTCACCGGAATTCTGGCCGAGACCGGAGAAACCGGCCTGTACAAGAACAGTTTCCGCCCCGATCCGGAGACCCTGCAGATCTTTGTCGAAGGAAATACCCTCACCGTAAATCTTGCCAGCGGTGAAGTGCTGCAGGAAAAGGTGAAGGCGAGGCCGATCTTGCGCCAGATGAATTTTCTCCACCTCAACCACCCGAAAAAATTGTGGAGCTGGTTTGCCGACCTGTATGCCCTCTCTCTCGGGCTTCTGGCAGTCACCGGCCTCTTTGTGCTGAAAGGGAAAAAAGGCATCACCGGCCGGGGCGCCTGGCTGACCGGAACAGGGATTCTGTTGCCTTTACTGTTCCTCTGGCTATATTACTGAATCACTTTGATGCCCCGGCGAAAAGATTCTGCCGGGAACAAGAGCCAAAACCAGCGGATAATTGACCTGAATACCTATGGGACTACTTAATTTCAAAAAACCGGGCTGGCAGCACAAAGACGCCGGAGTAAGACTCGCTTCAATCCTTGAACTGGACCCGGGAATGACCGAGGTCCTGATCTCGGTGGCCCGGGAAGACCAGGATCGCGCAGTCCGCCTTGGCGCGGTCAGCCGCCTCACCGATCTTGCCGCACTCGAAACACTTGCCGCCTCCGCTCTTGAAGATGAGACCAAGAGTGCCGTGACCGGTCGCCTTGACGAAGTCCTCTGCTCGCTGGTCATGGCGAGCCCCGATCTTGAAAGCTGCCGGGATCTGCTCAATCGGATCACTTCTCCTGAGACCATCGCCGGTATCGCCGTTGGCGCCGAACCTCCTGCAATACGCCTGGCGGCCATCGAAAAAATTTCCGACCAGCACCTCCTGGCCGATATCCTCAGACAGAAATGCGGCCGGGAACCGGCCCTGGCAGCCCTCGAAAAAATCAGCGACGAGGCGCTCCTTGCAGACCTTGCGACCACCGCCTCCGGCAAAGCCGCGAGAAGGAGCGCCGAGGAAAAGCGGGCCGCCATCGAGGCGGAACATTTCAAACCAGACCCCCTGATCCAGAGAGAGGAAAAGCTCACCGAGCTGCTTGCCGGTGCCAGGAACCTCGTCCACGCCCAGGACTGGGATGCGGCCGCCGTTCGTCTTGTGACCTTCAGAAACGAATGGCAGGCTCTCGATGCCAACGGCGAGCACCACTCCTGCCCTGATTTTAAGGAAGCGTGCACCGCCTTCGAAACCCGGTACCGGGAGATCTGCCACCGGCGTCAGGAAGAGCAGGAAAAGGCGACTCTCATTCAGGATCAGCAGACCCGGCTCGAGAATATCTGCAGCACGATTGAGGCCCTCACCTCCTCACTGGATGATGCCGCCGGAGAAAAATACCAGCGGGCAACCGCGGAGTGGGAAGCCTCGACGAAAGAGGACGCCTTCAGATTTGTCGCCACCGAGGCGTTGAAAACCAGGTATGAAAAATGCTGCCGCTCCTTCGTACAGAACCAGGAAAAGATCAGCGAAGAAAAAGCCCTCTTTGCCGAGCTTGAAAAATCTCTCCTTGAAGCGGAATCTCTCCTGCAGAGTGAACAATGCGCCAAAGCCCGCGCTATCCTTGTCGGGACTGAAAAACGCCTCAGCCAGACAAAATTCAGGGTCATGCATTCCGGAGCTATCGAGAAACGCATCGCCGACCTGCAGGACCTTCTTGGACAGAAGGAATCCGCCGCCCTGCAGAACAATCTGGAGAAACGGAAAACACTCTGTGAAAAGTTGGAGGCTCTTCTTGAATCTGAAAAACAGACCCGCATCGAAAAGAAACTGAAAACCATCAGGCAGGAGTGGCACAACCTCCCGCATCTGGATACCTCCGATGGCCGGGAACTTGAAAAAAGATTTGCCGAAATCCTGGAAAAATTCACGGAAAAACAGAAGTCCTACTACCACGACCGCGACTGGGAAGGCTGGGCCAACCTCAGTGTAAAGGAAAAGCTCCTCGAAGAGGCTGAAGGACTCGACCATGATGAAAACCTGGCCCATGTTTTCGAAACAGTCAAAGCGCTCCAGATTAAATGGAAAGGGGTCGGCCCGCTGCCCCGCAATGTTGCCCAGCAGTTGTGGGAAAGATTCCATGCCGCCTGCGACCGCAATTTCACCCGCTGTCAGCCCTACCTTGAAGAATTGAAGGTCCTGCGCCAGGAGGCGGAAAAAAGACGCGAAGAGATCTGTGTTCGGGCGGAAGAACTGATGGAGTCCACCGAATGGAATAAAACCGCCGAAGAGTTGAAAACGCTGCAGGCGGAATGGAAGGAGTTGCTCCACGGCAAGCGCCAGGAGGAAGACAAGCTCTACCACCGTTTCCGCAAGGCCTGCAATCACTTTTTCGACAACCGGCACCAGAACTTCCAGGAGCAGGAGGAAAAAAGGCGCGAGAATCTCGGGAAAAAAGAAGAACTCTGCGTGGAAGCGGAAAAACTCGCCGACGAACCGGGGCTCGACGCCGCCGAAAAATTTCGCGAGCTGCAGGAACGCTGGAAAAAGATCGGCCATGTGCCCCGCAAAAAGGAAGACGCGATCTGGAAAAGATTCCGCACCGCCTGTGACCGCTATTTCAGCTGGATCGACGAACAGCGGCAGGACAACCTGCGCGCAAAGGAAGAACTCTGCCGGCAGGCCGAAGAGATCATTGCGGGCCTGACCGAAGATTCGGTCCGCAAGGAAATCTCTTCACAACTGACCGCCCTGCAGGAGCAATGGAAACAGATCGGTCCGGTTCCGAACGACGTGAAAGACAGTATCTGGCAACGCTTCCACGCCCCGTGCGATGAATTCTTCAAGGCCCAGCGCGAGCATTTCAAAGAGATTGAAGAAAAGCGGATGCAGATCCAGGCGGTGAAGGAGGAGTATCTTCTCCAGGCGGAAGAACTCGGCGGTCGTGGCATCGACAAGGAGACAACCGAGCTCATGAAGGAGCTGCAGAAAAAATGGTTTGAGGCCGGGCACGCCTCCCGCGAGGTGGAGACCGATCTGAACCAGCGCTTCAAATCGGTCTGCGACTCATTTTTCGCCGGCCGCCGGCAGCACTTCAACGACCTTGAGCAGGAACGGCTGGCAAACCTGAAAAGCCGTGAAACCCTGTGCCTACGCCTGGAAAATCTCATCGGCACCGCCTCGGAATCAGTCACAAAGGGCAAGGCCAAAGCCCTGTCTCTTGCGGAACAGCTCAAACTCGCGATGGAAGAGAACTTTGTGATGGCCGGACGCCGCAACGACAAGAAGGCCGTCGACGACGAAGTGAAAAAGATCCAGCAGGACTGGGCAAAAATCGGCCCGGTGCCCCGCGAGCACGACAAGAGCATCCGCCAGAGATTCAAAAAAGCGCTGGATATCTATTACGCTAAGAAATAGCGTTGACGGTTTTTAATGTAAAAACTTGAGATCCGGTCTGCAAATCTGTTCAGGCACCCCAATCGGCCCATATGACACACTTGTTGCTGGAACAGCACTCAGCGCAAACGCTACACTGGTCACCCTTAACACAAATGAATTCAGCAGGATTGAAGGATTGAGACTTGAAGACTGGTTCTTAACAACCAATAGAACAGATATGAAGAGGTGGGGTTAGACCCGCGGCCTTCCCGCACCTCTTTTAGACGTTAACCTGAGGAGCCGTCCCCGCGAAAAAGGGGCACCCTATTTTTCCAGACTGGCCAGCAGTTCGTGGGCTTTTTGATTTTCACCCAGCTCCCGGTAGATCTCGGCCAGTTCCTCCCTTCCTCTGATATGTCCGGGATTTTCCTCCAGGACCTTCAGGCAGTAATCCTGGGCTCCCGACAGATCGCCACGCAGGCGATGAATTCTGGCCATTCCCAGATAGGCATAAGCGTCAAAGCGGATCTCCAGGCTTTTGTGATAATGCTCAAGGGCCTGATCGAATTTTTCAAGGTTCAGATAGGCGTCGCCCACCCTGGAATGAATGACCTGGTTCCGCGGCTCCTGGTCGAGAATCCTGGTCCACCAGTAGATCACCTCGTCGTAATTGCGCATCCACCTGTTGCAATCACCCAAACCGTAGAGGGCAAAGGTGTTTTCCGGCTCATATTTGACCGCTTTCTGGTAGAATTCGATCGCCTTGTCAAAATCCTGCTTCCGCCGGTAGATATTACCGACCATGGTCAATACCGCGACATAGCTGTCATCGAGATCAAGAAGCCTTTCCAGATACAGCAGGGCCTTTTCATCTTTTTCAGCTTTGTAGAAGAGACTGCCGATTCCGAGCAGGGCATACCGGTCATTCTCGCTGATCGCCAGCGCCTGGCTGTAATAATCTTCCGACTCCCGGACCATTTTCATTTTTTTGTACGAATCCCCGACCCGGGTCATCACCTGAATATCATCGGTATTGCATTCCAGATACCTTTTCCAGTAGCTGATGGCCTTCTCGTGCTGATTCATTCCCCGGTAGCTGTCGCCAATCCCCCGCAGAGCGAAAACATTGTATTCATCGAGCGCCAGAATACTCTCGTAATGGCTGATCGCATTACCGTATTTTTTCTGCTCCCGGTAGAGGTCACCGAGCCCGACCAGGATATAGGCATTGTGCGGATCGAGATCAAAAGCCTCCATCAGCACCTTTTCGGCCTCCCGGTAATTTTTACTCCGGAGGAGCTTATTACCTTTCTTGGAAAGCTCTATTGCACTGTCAGGAGTAACAGAATCAGAGGGCGCCATGCCCTGGCTTTCCCGCGCCCATTGCCAGTACTCCGTCGATACCTCATGGGCTTTGACGGTAATCCACTCGGGAATTTCATATGGATGGTTCGTCTTGAGCCATTCCTCGAGCTGTCGCGCCCGTTCGGCAACAAACTTGAAGGTCACCCGATGTTCTTCAGCCGTCTCAATGTTTCCCTCCCACGAGTAGAAGGAACGGATAGGCCCTTCGACCTGGGCGCAGGCGGCAAGGCGATGATCAACGCTTCCCCGGGCAAGCCTTTCGGCGCTTTCAGCGGTATTGGTGGTAGTCCAGCCGATGTGCATCATTGTTCTGTCATTTCAGTTTGGGTTATATAAATAATTACCCGGGGAATCAGCGGTGATAACTGTAAGGAAGAGATCTTCCAGACCGGGCAGGCTCATCTGGTCATTTTGCCTTCGGCGGATTGGCCGAATTCAATTTTCAAAATATGATACCACAGCAGTTTTGCAAAATCTTTTATTTTCTTGCAATCCGATCAGGTTTGTCAGGCAGCCAATGAAAATTTACCAGTCTTGATTGGTCCGATTTTAAGTATCATTATCCGGGCAAAAAGGGTAATTTTTATCTTCAGTTGTGAGACAGACTGCTCGACATGTCTGTCCTTGTCACGACTCAAACCGCTTCCGGAGGATGATTTTGGCGGATCGCAGAAAAAAAAGCTCCAGCCCGACCCTGATCCTGTTCGCAGCCGAATGGTTCGGATCTTCTGTTGCGCTGGCCGGCGCTGTACTTCTCGGCGCAGGAATTCTCACCGAAGCAGGAAAACCAGCCTTTGCCGGGTGGCTCGTTCTCGGCCTGCTGGCTGTTGCCTCATGCGGCTGGCTCTGGAAATATCTGCGCGGCAATCTTCTTGGCCCTGCCGGTGCTTTTGAAGGGCCGCTGCTCCTGACCGCCGCCGCCTGGATGGTCTTCCGGTTCGGCGCCGTTTCGGTGCCCCATCTTCTCTTTATTCCTGCGGCGACGATGGCCTGGATCACGGTCCGCAGTTCCTTTCCGGTCCGGATATTCTGCTGGACTCTCGCTTTCGGCATGGAATTCGGCTTCGCCTCCGGGGGCGGACAGCTGCTTTTTTCGGCCTTAGCCAATCTGGCCACCTGCCTTGCCGTAACGATCGCTCTCCTCAAGTTCCCCGGGAGTGTTCTTTACCGCAGGCAACTTGCAAAAATCAGCGAAGAAAAAATCAAAGAGACAAGCGCCCGGCAGCAGGCGAGAGAACTCGGCCTGGACAATAACGGCCCCTCTCTGCCGGAAGTTCTTTCCGAAAACGATGAACAGGCCGACCTGGAAGCGTTCAGCCGCCTGGCGGTCGACAATATCAATATCTCTTTTGACCTCCAGCTGGAAATGCTGCGCCAGAGCCTGAATCTGAACACCGTCGCCGTTCTCTGGCCCAGCCCGGATGGTCAGGACCTGCGCCTCAGATACCTGGCAACTTCCAGAACGGATATCGACCAGGGCCCTTACCCGGCCGGGACCGGCATTACCGGAGCGCTGTCCGGAGAACGCAATGAAGTGGAGCTCGTGCGGATGAAACCTTCGCACCCGGCCCTCCCTTATTACAAAAACGCGGAAGGCTCTGGTGCGGCCATGGCGCTCAGAATTACTGCCGGCACTGCTGTTGGTGAAGAAACCGAGCCCGGAAAAAGACACGGCATTCTCTGTGTCGATCGGCAGCTGGCCGAACCCTGGTCTGATCAGGAAAAAGAAGTGCTGCGCCTTGCCGCCCGTCTGCTTGCCCTGGAAGTGGACTCGAGCCGCCTGCTGCTCAATATGGACCGGGAGCGCACTTCAACCCGCCGGCTTTATCTGGGCCTTCGGGAATTAAACAGCGGGCTCAACCTGGAATCGGTTTTCTCGGCTTCATTGAACGCCGTCAAAACCCAGGTCCAGGTGGACCTGGTCGCCGTGATTCTCTCCGCCGGCGAGAAATATCGAATCGCCATGATCGAAGGTTTGAAAAGCGGTGACCTTACCGACCGTGAATACCCGTTAAGCGAGGGACTGGTCGGCCAGGCGATCAGGACCGGCAAGGTCATCCCGGTGGGAGGCAGGTATCGCAGCGCCTCCCCGGTTTTCACCGCCGAAAGAAGATTTCCCGATCTGAAATCCCTCCTGATCATCCCCCTCCGGGATAAATCCGATGCCCCGATGGGCGCGCTGGTCGTCGCCTCCTGTAAAGCCGGCATTTTTACCAGGCAGCGCCAGGACATTCTTGAGCTGATCGCCGAGCAGGTGGCGATCAAAATCGAACTGGCCCAGGCCCATGAACAGCTCGCCCAGCTCGCCACCACCGATGGCCTCACCGGGCTCGCCAACCACCGTGCCTTCCAGCACGGCTTCGATATGATGCTCGCCCGCGCCAAGAGAAGCAGGACGCCCCTGTGCGTGATCATGAGCGACATCGATCATTTTAAAAACATCAATGATACCTGTGGCCACCCCTTCGGAGACCAGGTTTTGAAGAAGGTTTCGGCCATTCTGGAAGATGCGGTCCGCGAGGTCGATCTCGCCGCACGTTACGGCGGGGAAGAATTCGCCATGGTCCTGGAAAACTGTGATATCGACGGCGGGCACCAGCTGGCCGAACGCGTTCGGGAGAGGATTTCCACCATGTCTCTGCAGCATGACGGGCGCCCGGTCAAGGTCACCATTTCCCTCGGCATCGCCCTCTTTCCCGAGAACGGCAGCGAGAAAAGCGTTCTTCTCGATCAGGCCGACCAGGCTCTCTACCAGGCCAAGCGAGGGGGCAGAAACAGAACCGTTGTCAGCCCTCCCGGCACCGGCGGCGGGGAGTAAACATTGTCTGTCGGAGTCATTCCCAGCAAAGAGCAGTTCCGCCAGGCCCTGAACGCTCTCCGCCTGGTTTTTCCCGCCTTTATCAGGTTCAGATACCAGCTGTTCGCCGGCATCATTGCCCTTTTGGGCGTTGATCTTTTCCAGTTGCTGATTCCGAGGGTCGTGAAAAGGTCGATTGACGACATGCATCAGGCGGCCGCGACCCCCGACTCCCTTTTCCAGCAGGGACTTCTCATCGTCTTCTTTGCGGTGGGCATCGCCCTCTGCAGATTCGCCTGGCGAATCCTGATTCTCGGGTTTTCCAGAAAACTGGAACGGGACCTCCGTGACCGGATTCTGGAAAAAGTGCTCTCCCTCGACCGCCCCTTTTTCAACAAACACCCGGCCGGCGAGATCATGGCCCTTTCCGGAAACGACCTTTCCGCCGTGCAGATGGCCTGCGGGATCGGCCTGGTCTCCTTTATCGATGCCATCCTGATGACCGGTGCGGCGCTTTGTTTCATGGCCTATATCCATCCGACCCTTACCCTGGTGGCCCTGGCCCCGATCCCGGTCCTGGCTGTCCTGACCGGCCTGCTGACTTCGCTCATGCACAACCGTTTCAACCGGGTCCAGGAACTGTTTTCCACCCTCACCGAGTTTGCCCGGTCCACCCTCTCCTCGGTCCGGCTGATCAAGGCCTACACCCAGGAAAGCGCCCAGACCGTCCGCTTCGATGCTCTGGGCAGGTCTTACGTCAGAAACAACATCCGGCTGGCCATGGTTCAAGGGGTGCTCTTTCCCTTCTCGACCTTTATCGCCAACACCAGCCTCCTGCTGGTGGTCTTCTTCGGCGGCCGGCTGACCATCAGCGGCACCATCTCGATCGGTGATTTCGTCGCCTTCATGTCGTACCTTTTCCTGATGACCTGGCCGATGATGGCCATCGGCTGGGTGACCAATCTCTTCCAGCGGGGGATCACCTCATTAAACCGCATCCGCCGGGTGCTTGAGGTGGAAAGTGTTTTTCAGAAAGAAGGTATTACCCTGCCGGACCCGGAGGGCTGTGAGATCAGGGTCAGGAATCTTACCTTCACCTATGAGGGGCAGCATTCCCCGACCCTGAAAAACATCGACCTCGACATCGGCCCAGGACTCACCGCTATTGTCGGCAAAACCGGGGCCGGCAAGTCCACACTCTGCCAGCTGCTGGCGAGGATCTACCCGGTTGCCGACGGTACAATCTTCTGGCAGGACCGGGATGTCAATCATCTCGATCTCGCCGGGGTCCGCAAAAAAATCTCCTACCTGCCGCAGGAGACCATTCTTTTCTCCGACACGATCAGTGCCAATATCTCCTTCGGCCGCCCCGATGCGTCCCGGGAGGAAATTGAGCAGGCGGCAACCCTGGCCGGGATTCATGACGAGATCATGACTCTCCCGAATGGATATCAGTCCCGGGTCGGTGAAAAGGGGCTTCTCCTCTCCGGCGGTCAGCGCCAGCGGATCGGTCTTGCCCGTACCCTGCTTATCGACCGGCCGGTGATCATTCTCGACGACGGCCTTTCCGCGGTGGACACCACCACCGAACACACCATCATCAGTCATTTTCAGCACTGGATGGCGGGCAAAACCTGCATCATGGTCTCGCACCGGGTCGCCCCGGTGGAACAGGCGGACACCATCATCGTCATGGCCGGCGGCGCCGTTGCAGCGATCGGCGCCCATCGAGAACTGTATGAAAAGAACGCCTACTACCGGACAATCTGCGACCACCAGATGGCAAAAAGTGAAGAAGTAAGAATGAAGAATGAAGAGTGACAGTTTCGAAATATTTCGCTACTCCAATTACTTCGGGATGAAATTTGGCCCCTGGATTACGTTCATCCGAATTGATTAACCTTTAATAAACCAGAAGAAAATAATGCATCAGGGTTTCGGATATTTTGAAGAGGAGCGGCTGCAGCGGTCGGATGATATTCATCTGTGGCGCAGGCTTCTGCTCTTTACCCTGCCGCACTGGCTGGAAGTTGTGGCGGCGATCCTTCTCTCGCTTGCCATTACCGGCTGCGGGCTCGCTCTGCCTCATCTGGTCCGGCAGGCGATCGACGGTTTTATTATCAACCAGAACCTTGACCCGGCAGCGCGAATTGCCGGGGTTTCAGGCCTCGCGACCCTCTTTATGATTCTGGTGGTCGCCGGTTTTGCCGCCAACTTCCTGCAGGTGGTGGTACTCGAAAAAACCGGCCAGCAGATCATGCACACCCTGCGGCAGAAACTCTTCACCCACATGCTGTCGCTGGAAACCGCCTTCTTCAACCGCAACCCCATCGGCAAACTGGTCACCCGACTGACCAACGATATCCAGAACATGCATGAGATGTTCACCTCGGTTATCGTGACCCTTTTCAACGACCTGATCAAACTCGTCGGGATCCTGACCATTCTGATGCTGATGAACTGGCGGCTCGCCGCCCTGATGCTGGTGCTGATCCCGATCATCCTGCTCAACACCCTGGTCTTCAGCAGGCTCGCCCGGATCGCCTTCCGCGACATCAGGACCAATCTGGCCCGGCTCAACTCCTTTCTCCAGGAAGCCCTGCACGGGATCAGCGTGGTCCAGATCTTCGCCCGGGAAAAGAGCTCCCTCGATAAATTTGCCGAACTGAACGAGACCTATTTCAAAAAAACCCTCTACCAGATCAAGATCTTCGGCATCTTCATGCCTCTGCTGGAGGTCTTGAGTTCCTCTGCGGTGGCCATGATTCTCTGGTACGGCGGCGGCCAGTTCCTGCAGGATCGAATCAGCATCGGGGTGCTGGTTGCCTTTATTTCCTACATGCGGCTCTTTTTCCAGCCGCTGCGGGAGCTCTCGCAGAAATATTCCATCGTCCAGTCGGCGCTCGCCTCGGCCGAACGGATTTTCCAGCTCCTGGACACGGAAAACAGAATGGTTTTTGCCGCAAAACAGGAACGCCCGATCACCCGCGGCGCGATCGAATTCAACAACGTCACCTTCGGATATGATCCGGAAAACCCGGTCATTTCCGGGATGAATCTCACCATCTCCCCGGGCGAAACCCTGGCCATTGTCGGCTCGACCGGTTCCGGAAAGACCACCATCATCAATCTCCTGGAACGGTTCTACGACCCGGACCAAGGGCGGATTCGAATCGACGGCCACGACCTGCGGGACATCGCCACCAACCATATCCGGCAGCACATCGGCCTGGTGATGCAGGATGTGTACATCTTCCCCGCCACCATCCGGGAGAATATCGTGCTCGACCGCGATCTCGCCCCGTCGGATCTTGCCCGGATCGTCCGCGACTCCCAGCTGGAACAGTTTATCGCCCGGCTGCCGGAAGGACTCGATACCCGGATCGGCGAAGCGGGGATGGACCTCTCCGGCGGCCAGAAGCAGTTGCTCGCCCTGGCCCGGGTCCTGGCAAGGGACCCGAAGATCCTGGTGCTCGACGAAGCGACCTCGAGCGTCGATACCGAAACCGAGATCCTGATCGAAAAAGGGCTGGCCGCGACCATGGCCCACCGGACCAGCGTGGTCATCGCCCACCGCCTTTCCACGATCCGCCGCGCCGACCGGATCCTCGTCATGGAGAAAGGCCGGATCATCGAAGAAGGGACGCATGATTTTCTGATGGTGAAAAACGGTGTGTATTATCGCCTGCAGACCATGAAAAACGGTATTGGCGACCGGATTCCCGGCTGATTTCCGGAAAAAACCTTTCCCCAACCGCCAACCTGCGGCGTTTTGCCGCAGTAAGGTAAAAAAAAACATACCACCCCATCTTCCGTGTGATATGCTTTCACATGGTCTTTTCCCGCAGCTCTCCGAAGGGCTCGCAAACGGCGTGAGATTCCGGGTGATGACAGCGAACAAGATGAGACTTAGAGCCGGAATGAAAATCTTGCCGTTCATGTACAACCGTTTCCAGACGATGGGAAAGAATCGCTTATGGCAAGCAATCCCGATAGCTTTTCCTCACCGACGAGAAATCTCACCACTCTGCTGGCCCTTGTCTGGCTCTTCCTCATCACCGCCTCGGCTTACTTTACCATCTCCCACGAATACGGAGAAGTTGACCGGATAGCCCATGCCCGGGCACAATCTCTTTTCAATAAAGATCTCGCCTTCCGCCTCTGGGCATCCGGGCATGGCGGGGTCTATGTCCCGACATCCGCCCGCATCCCTCCCAATCCTTATCTGCACAACATTCCGGAACGTGACCTCACCACCCCTTCCGGCAGAAAACTTACCCTCATGAACCCGGCCTATATGATGCGGCAGATGAACGAGGATTTTGCGGAGCATACAGAATCGATCACCCATATCACCAGCCTGAAACCCCTGCGGCCCGAAAACTTCCCAGATCCGTGGGAAATAAAGGCGCTGCAGCTCTTTACGGAAGGGGAGGATGAATTCGCCGAACATACTTACATTAACGGCAAGCCTTTCCTGCGTTACATGAAGGCCATGATCACCCAGGAAGGGTGCCTGAAATGCCACGGGCATCAGGGTTATGAAGTCGGGGATATCCGGGGCGGGATCTCGGTCTCGGTGCCGCTGGAGGAACTGCTGGCACATTACCGCCAGGAAAAATATGCCATTTTCTTCTGGCACACTCTGATCGGCATCTTTGGCCTGATCCTGCTCTTTGCCGGCCATCGCCTGCTCGCGAAAAGCACCGAAAAAAAAGACCTGGCCGTGAGCCTCCTTGAAAAAAGCGAAGAAAAATTCCGCACCGTCGCCGATTTCACCTATGCCTGGGAATACTGGAACAACCCGGACGGGACGCTTCGCTACATCTCTCCCTCGGTGGAGAGAATCACCGGCTATCCGGCCGGCCGTTTTACCGATGAACCGCAATTTGTAAAGAGCATTGTCCATGCAGACGACCTGGAAAAATTTCAGGAACACTTCGACCGGGAGCACGAGGACGAAGCGGTTGAGTTCGACTTCCGGATCATCACCGCAACCGGGGAAGTCCGGTGGCTGCGCCATGTCTGTCAGCCGGTCATCAGCGCCGACGGCCGGAACCTGGGGCGCCGGGCCAGCAATTACAATATTACCGCCCGGAAACAGGCGGAAGAAGAACGGGAAAAAGTAATCGGGGAACTCAAAAAGGCCCTCCAGCAGGTCAAACTGCTGAGCGGCTTTCTGCCGATCTGCGCCAGCTGCAAAAAAATCCGGGACGACAAGGGCTACTGGAACCAGATCGAATCCTATATCCGGGACCACTCGGAAGCGGAATTCAGCCACTCGATCTGCCCCGCCTGTGCCAGAAAACTTTATCCCGAATTTATAGATAACCTCGACCTGAAGTGATCTTCTCATCTTTCTGAGTCAGCTTAAACTCCCGATAAAGCTGAGTTGAACAGCTGGCCTGTTCGTACGAAACTTATACCCGAAGGGTGAAAAGCGTAAGTTGAGCAGCTGTCCTGCTCGTACCGATAAGCGAGCTTGCGAGACATCGAGACTTATACCCGAAGGGTGAAAAAATCCGTCATTCTGACTCCTGGCTTCTGTCTTCTAGCTTCTAAAAGACAAATCAGAAAGTCGAGTGATCTTCCCCCCCGGCTTGCCGCCCCCTCGGCTGTCAAAAATCATCCTGAGCCTGTCAAAACCCGCTCATCCTGAGCTTGTCGAAGGATCACTCCTCGCCAGCCGAAGGGTGTAATGAGCGGGATACGGTGGCAATCAGAATTAAAAGTACTTGCCTGCAGCGCAGATAATTATAAGAATGGTCTGGAAATTATCCGCCCCATAACTTCCGGAGGAAAAAGTAACATGAGCCGAACTTTTCTGACCACCCTACTCTGCCTGCTGCTTGCCGCCTGCAACACCTCGACCAGCACCGCCCCGACCCTGAAGCAGCTTGCGCCCTTCGCCGCTGAAAACCGCTACATTATCGCGGTGATGCCTTTCGAGTTCAAAGGGGGCGTGGAAGAGCAGGAAAAATACGGGGCCTTTGGCAGCAGGCTGATCGACAAGGCGATGGTTGAACTGTTCAATACCAAAAGATTCCGGGTTGTCGAACGGAGCAGGATCAGCGCCGTGCTGGGCGAGATAAAGCTCGGCCAGGCCGGAGTGGTCGCAAGCGAGATGGCTGCCCAGGTGGGCAAGCAGGTCGGGGCCGAGATGGTCTTTATCGGCTCCATCACCTCGATCCGCCAGATCGTCAGCAAGGACACCGTCGGCATCGCCCACATGAACACCAGAGGGTTCGAGGTGGGCATGAGCGGCCGACTGGTCGATATCGCCCTTGGGGAACTCGTGGCCGTAGGCCAGGCCACGGCCGGCGAAGAGCAGACCATTAAAGTTGCGATGGGCGCCCAGTCGGGATCGATCGACCCTGACGAGACCCTGCTGGACAAGGCCTTCGAGAAAGCGCTGACCGCCCTGATCAACGATCTGGCGGCAAATATCAGTCCCAAACCCTAGACCGGAACGCACCCGCGATGCTTGAATCCCTCGACCCCGGCTTTTTTCAGGCGGCAGGCCGTGCCGTGATGGCAGGTATTCTGGCCGTTTCCGTCCTGCTCGGATTTTTCGGAGGGATCAACCTTTTCCGGGCCGAACCGTTCCGGGAAAAAGAGTGCTGGCGCGGCTTGGTGGTGGCAAATCTCCTCTTCCTGTCCGGGTTTCTTCTGATCTGCTGGCTCCATCTGAAGATTCACTCTGCGCTGCCCCTTGAGCTGCCGCCGGAAATGGCTGACTGGCTGAACCGCCAGCTGGCCGCCGCAAACCGTGGCGCCGCCTACGGCCTGCCCCTGTACGAACAGGGCGATCCGCCGCGGTATGCGATCCCCCTCTGGATCGAGAACGAGAAATACTTTTTCTGGTTCCTCTGCTACTCGGCAATGGCACTTTTTGCCTGGCGAAGCCTCGCCATCCATAGATTCCGGGGGGCAATCCTCATCGCGCTGGCCATCCAGTCGACGCTCCTCTATTTTGTCGCCGACCCCTTCGCCGAACCCCTGCCGAAATTTTTCAGCGAGATCACTCCCTGGTTTGCGGCAGAGACCTCGCCGATGGCCAGATTCGGGATGTTCATGAAGCTCTACCCCCGGATGATCTTTTACTACAACGCCCATTACATGTGGCTCCATCCGCCGATGCTCTTCATTTCCTACGGGTGCATCACCATCACTTTTATCACCTCGCTCTTCATGCTGGTGAAACGGCAGCCGGAGATCGAAAAGCTCGGCTACGAATACGCCAAACTCGGCTATTTCATGCTGACCCTCGGCATGCTCCTCGGCTACCCGTGGGCCCTGCAGGCCTGGGGCCCGAACTGGTGGTGGGACCCGAAGATCTGCAGCTCGATCATGATGTGGGCCATTTACAGCACCTATCTCCACACCCGGCTCTACGCCAACAAGCCGGCCATGTGGTATTTCTCGTCGTTCCTTGGTATTTTATGTTTCGCGGCCATGATCTTCACCTTCCTGACCTCATTCTTTTTCCCGGGGGAACATACGTTTCAGTGAACGATATGAACCGCAGAATATTCAATTCCGTTTCGTCATTCCGGGCTTGACCCGGAATCCAGTGAACTGAAAGACGACGGATTAAACAAAAATATGGACTCCCAAAATGACCTCATCCTCTAAAGCCGCCAAAGCCAAATCCTCCTCCGATTTTCACCTGATCCTCGCCACCACCGTGGTTCTCGGGCTGATCTCGGCGATCTGCGTCTGGGGAATGTTCTATTTCAAGCTGGCCCGGATCCATGAAATGGCGCCGGTCGTAAAAGCGGCCTGGATGAACCGGATGAACGGGATCGTCGCCCCCTTGATCATCGCCCTGATCCTGCTCCTCGGCATCTGCGTCCCGAAAAGGCTGCTGCCCACGGTCTGGCTCAACCGGTTCTCGATTCTCCTGATCGTGACCGCACTTGTTACCAGCTGGTTCGCCGGAGTGAAAACCGGCCTGCTGGTGGTCCTGGCGGCCGCCCTTATTTTACAGACCGTGGTTCTCTTCATGGCCATCGGCGGCAGCAGTTACCTGAATTTCGAGAAAAAAGGCTACTGGGTGAGAATCGGCTCATCGCTCATCCATCTCGGGCTGATTCTTTTTGTGCTGGATCTCTTCTTTCACCGCCAGCAGACCCTGCACCTGCTCCTTTTCTGGATCACCACCGGCGCCACCGTTCTCGGCATGATCTTCTGCTTTTACGCCGAATCGGTGGTCAAACTGATCAGTGCCAAAAAAGACAAACCCGCGGAGGTGCAGCCATAAATCTGACCGGAAAGCTTGAGACCCTGAATCTGCCCTTCACCCGGGAGCAGATCATGCCCTATCTTCCGGCCCTCTTTTTCGCCGGTGGTTTCGTTTTCGATCTGATGACCCTCGGCCGGATCGACAATATCATGAACATCCTGAGCCACGGGCTGTTTCTTCTCCTGACCATGGGTGCCCTGATTGCCCAGATTCTTGAAGTGAAAGCAGGAGAGAATGCCAAACGGTTCGTAGTCCTCATCTTCACCTATCAGCACGATATTATTCATTTCATGCTCGGCGCCCTGCTGAACGCCTTTGTGATCTTCTATTTCAAGAGCGGCTCGCTGATCAACACCTTCCTGCTGGTGGCAGTTCTCTCCATACTCCTGATCGTGAACGAAATCGAATTCTTCAAACAGCGAGGGGTAACCCTGAAAGTGGTGCTCTTCACCATCAGCCTTTCCAGTTTTTTCATCTATCTGCTGCCGGTTCTGATCGGCAAAACCAATAGCGGGATCTTCATGGCCAGCCAGGTCTGCACGCTGCTGGTCATCCTCGTCCTGTGGCAGCTGCTGCTGAAATTCGAGGTGGATTTTTCCCGAATCAAAAACAACCTGCTGGTGCCGGCAACCTCGGTGATCCTCATCTTTACCCTCCTCTATGGTGCCCGGATCATCCCCCCGGTGCCCTTGAGCCTGAAGCAGATCGGCATCTACCACAATATCGAAAAAAACCCGACCGGCTTTGTCCTTTCCCGGCAGACTCCCTCCTGGAAAATCTGGGCCCGGGGCGACCAGGATTTTGAGGCGAGAGCAGGCGACAAGATCTACCTTTTCAGCCGGATCTTCGCCCCGGGCGGCTTTAAGGACAAACTCTATTTCCACTTCCAGCTGAAAGACCGCCAAGGCAAATGGCGGACCACCGACAAGATTCCGCTGACCATCGTCGGAGGACGGGAAGAGGGTTTCCGGGGTTATGCCTACAAGCAGAATTATCAGGACGGCATCTGGCGGGCACTGGTCGAAACCGCCGAAGGGCTAGAGATAGGCCGGATTGGCTTCACAGTGACCTCCTCCGCTGATGATTCTCCAAGAACCTGGTATAAAGAAGTATACTGACCGGTCCGGAAAAAGATTAACAAGAAAAAAAGATCTGGAGGAGATCCAATGCGAGCAACGAAAAAGATCAGCAATCTCTTTACCGCCGGCTGTCTGGGAGGGCTCGTCAACAGCCTGGCGGTCTGGCTGTTCGGCACCCTCGGAGTCACCGCTGCCCTGGGGGTGAAAATCGCCCCGCACCTGTCACCAGCCTGGCTCTATCCGAGGATCGTCTGGGGCGGAATCTGGGGCATGATATTCATCGCCCCATTCCTGAGAAACCGCCTGTTCCTGAAGGGGCTGGTTTTAAGTATCGGCCCGACCCTGATCCAGCTCTTTGTGGTCTTTCCCCTGCAGGCCAAAAAAGGCACCATGGGCCTTGATCTGGGCACCCTGACCCCGGCGTTTGTGATTTTCTACAACGCGATCTGGGGGCTAATCGCCGCCTGGTGGCTTAAAATGATCAAGGAGTAAGAGTTCAGCCGACGCCTTTCCTTCCGGGAAAACGTCTCAAGAATAAAAGAGATCTTTCCCTATATCGTAATTACGGGTTTCCTGAGTGTCTTCCAGGCGGTCGGCTTTTGAAGCTGACGGCTCACAAAACAGGCTGAATATGCGCTGAATATGCGAGGTTGAAAAATACAGATGTTTCACAATCTTCTTCACCCAACAATACTTTTCGTGACCATTGAGGCCGCCCGTCTGCGCATGCGCTGCCTCAATGACGGGACGGAGCTTGCGATCGACCCCGCCCTTGCGATCAACGAAAAGGGGAAAATTATTGCCATCGGCGACAGCCATGCGGTGAAAGCGGCCGGGGAAGACCCGAAAAATACAGTCGCCAATGGCTTCAAACACCCACGAACCTGCATGGTCGATTTCGAGGTGGCTGAAGCAGCGTTGTCTTTCCTGTTCAAAAGACTTGTCTCCCCATTCTCCCTGATCAAGCCGGTCATGATCATCCAGCCCCTGGAAAAGCTCGAAGGCAATCTCACCGGCGTTGAAGCTCGCTGGCTCCGTGAACTTGGTGAGTCGGTCGGCGCGAGAAAAGTTTTCGTCTGGGTCGGGAAAACACTTTCCGATCAGGAAATGTTGTCCCGGCAGTTTCCCGAAGAGAAAGGAAGCCTCCTTTAAAACCATGAGCTGAAACCATGAAATGGATCTTGCTGATGCTTTTCGGCAGCCTCGGCCTTAGCGCCCTGATCACCGGGGCCGTCTGGGGATTCAAGCGACTGCCCCTTTTCCAGACCGGGTATCGGACAGAAGGGACCGTGGTGGCCCAGGAGGAGTCGGTGTCCACCGAGACCGTCGGCCGTGACGTCCGCACTTCCCGTGAGGTGACCACCTACACCCCGGTGGTCGAGTTCCATACCGAAACGGGCACAGCGGTCCGCTTCACCGCTTCGACCGGCGGCAAACACAAGCCGATTATTGAAACCGGCGCCACAGTCGAGGTGATCTACAACCCGGATGATCCGGCAAACGCCCAGCTCACCGCCTTTTCCCAGTTCTGGCTCGGACCGGTGGTCCTGGTCGGAGCCGGCCTGCTCTTCCTTGTAATGGGCGTGGGCGGTTTCTTCCTGATCGGCGGGCATGACCGGGCGATGGACACCCGGTTTGACTCGATGATGCGGGAACGACTCGTGTTTACCGCCGAAACTCCGCCCGTCAAGGCGATCATTGTCAGGACCGAAAAACAGGAAGGTCAAAAAGAAAGGTACGTCTTCGTCTGCAAAGGGAAGAGACCGGGTTCCCCGGTTGAAGAGGAATTTCTCTCCAGCCATTTCACCTTTGATCCGGGCAGGAGCTTCAAGGGCGTAACGGTTGATGTCTATCTCGATCCGGCGAGGCCGACCGGCTACTACGTCAATATCGACCCGCTGCTTCCGGAGATCGTGCACCAGCAGAGGAACCGATGAGAACCCTTTTTTCGCCACCAAAAAAACGGATTGCTTTTTTGTTAGGGAACAGGCAGAGTTCAGTATCGGCTGTACAAAATGAACTCACAATTGAGGGAGGTTTGAAATGACTGGTAAAATCGGATCCTTGTTCTGTTTTCTCTTCGCCGGGCTGCTGTTCGTCGCAACCGTCGGTTATGCAGAAGAGGAAGTGAAAATCACCCCGGTAAAAATCACCGACCAGATCTATATGATTACCGGCAAGGGTGGCAATATCGGTCTCTTTGTCGGGAAAGACGGGACCTTCATGATCGACGACCAGTTCGCGCCTTTAACCGAACAGATTCTCTCGGTCATCGGTTCGGTCGGCGGAGATCACCCGAGATTTCTGATCAACACCCATTATCATGGCGACCACACCGGCGGCAACGAGAAACTGGGCAGGGAGGGCACCCTGATCTTCTCCCATCACAACGTGCGCGACCGGCTGAAAATGGGCTCCTTTATCGAGGCCTTCAAGATGAAAGGAGAGCCGACTGCCCCTGAAGGCCTGCCCGTGGTGACCTTTTCAAAGGACCTCAGCTTTCATTTTGAAGGCAACACCATCACCGCCAGACACGTACCTCACGCCCATACCGACGGCGACTGCTTTATCCATTTCAGGGAAGCGAACGTCATCCATGCCGGGGATTTCTTTTTTAACGGCCTCTACCCTTTTATCGACGTTGGCCACGGCGGCTCGCTGAAGGGGATGATCACTGCGGTTGACAAGGTCCTCGCCCTTAGCGATGAGAAGACAAAAATTATCGGCGGCCACGGCCCCCTGGGCGACAAAAAGCAGCTGACCGCCTTCCGGGTGATGCTCGCTACCGCCTATGAGCGACTGGGGAAACTGAAAGCCGAGGGCAAAAGCGCCGCAGAGGCGGTGGCCGAAAAACCCCTTGCCGATCTCGAAGAAACCTGGGGCAAGGGCATGTTCACCGGGGACCGCTGGATCGAGCTGATCTATCCCGGAGTTTAAGACGGCCACTGGCCCGGAGAACCGGATGAACCCTTTACCGGAAACAAAGACCGGCATGACGGCAACCCTTCTCGCGCATCTTCATTCGCTCGAAACACCGGCTCTCCTGATGCAGGGTGAACCACGGCAGGTTGTAACCGCGAACCGGGCGGCCTGCAGGCTGTTCAACAAAGACCTCTCCCGGATTGAAGGGTTCCGGGGAGGTCAGGTGTTCGACTGTATCCATTCGTTTTCGGAAGCTGGCTGCGGCAAAGACCCGAACTGT
>JAHJIQ010000045.1 GCA_018823285.1 Pseudomonadota bacterium | reverse complement strand
CGTATTTTTGCTATTGTCTCCACAATTAACATCCTTGTTTTCCTCCATGATCTTTTTGACCATGGAGCGTTAACATTGTGGGGTCAATTTTCGACGCTGTTTTCTCTCATAAGGGGGTCATTATTCCACGCTGATTAACATTGGGCTATTCCAGAAAGAAGCACTCGACAAAGGTGTATAAAGAAAAATGTGCTATGTTCAAAACATTTTTCAGAAACATCGCTCCTGAAATGGCTGTAGAAGATTTAACATCAGCTATGGTTTTGGAACATCTACAGATTCAGATGGAAGAAAGGTCTGGTAATGCTTCAAACAAGGACAGGAAAAACCTCGTCGCAGGCTGGAACTGGGGTATCAAGTACTTTGGCCTGCCCAAAGAGAATCCCTGTTTGGCAGAGAGGATGCCAGAGATAAGAAGCCCCCGCTATGTACCACCAGAGCAGGATTACCTGACAGTATACGATGTTGCGGAAGGTCAAGACAAAATCATGGTCTTCTATACTTACGCCCTGGCTTTAAGAAGGGGAGAAGTATTTAGAACCAAGATATCCGACCTTAACCTTCAAGAAAATAAAGTCAGAATCTGGACCAAGAAGCGGGAAAATGGCACATGGGAGTTTGATTGGCTACCAGTTCCACCAGAACTGAAAAAGGCTATTATCTGGTGGCTGGAAAACAGGCCCATCAAAGACCATGAATACTTATTTTACTGCCTTGAAGACAAGCCACATGTTGGGATTATCTTTGGTGAGCATTTTGTGGAGCGGAAAGATTTTTTGAATCGCCTCTGTGATAAAGCGGGGGTCAAACCATTCGGATTTCATGGTTTGCGACATCTGCGAGCAACGACCCTTTACCATCAAGGTAAAAAGGTTGCCACAATTCAGTCATTACTTCGCCACAAGAATCCAAACACCACAGTTAAGTATCTTCGTTCTCTTGGACTTGATGTAATGGGTGAAGAACTGGGAGACCTAATGACGCTGGATGGAAACAACATGGTCTTTAATTCAGAAAATATTGAATTGCCAGACAGAGTACAAATAAAAAAAGCCGTCTGAAGAGCCGTCAGCTCTTCAGGCGACTTGTAACTGCTGACCACAGGTTCGTAAGCACCTGTAATCATTACTAAATGGCGGGGCCGACGAGACTCGAACTCGCGACCTCCGGCGTGACAGGCCGGCATTCTAACCGACTGAACTACGACCCCGCAAAACAAATATCATCACTGGTGGGCGGTACAGGGATCGAACCTGTGACCCTCGGCTTGTAAGGCCGATGCTCTCCCAGCTGAGCTAACCGCCCCTTTGGAGACGAGATTTTTAACAAGATCGAAGTATATAGTCAATAAAAATCAGCAGCCGATTAAAAAGTATATTAACCAGGATAATAATTCAAACAAATCATATACTTACAACTCAAAAGACCAACAAAAAGAACCCCTCGCTCCCCAAAAGGAGATTCTCTTCTCCGTTCTTAATGTCGTATGCCGCTTGAGTCTTCGATGGTATCCGCACAAAATGCACCGACCGGAGGCATGTTTTTGAACAGTTTTTCTCCATCGGCAAGGATAAGAGCCTTTTCGAGAACCTCATCCACACTCTCGACAAGCTCGATATCCAGGCTCTTGACGATTCTGGCCGGAACTTCACTGAGCTCCCGTTCATTCTCCGCCGGGATAATGACCGTGTTGATGTTCCCGCGTCTTGCCGCCAGAAGCTTTTCGGTGAGTCCTCCAATGGGCAACACCCGGCCACGCAGGGTAATCTCACCGGTCATTGCCACATCCCGACGGACCGGCACCTGCATGAGTGCCGAGATCATTGAAGTAGCCATGGTAATCCCCGCAGATGGGCCGTCTTTCGGGATCGCTCCCTCAGGCACGTGGATATGAATATCGAGCTTCTGGTAGAAATCAGAAGCAAATCCCAGACAGACGGAACGCGAACGGATATAGCTCAGGGCAGCCTGGGCCGACTCCTGCATCACTTCACCGAGTTTACCGGTAATGGTGAGTTTACCGCTACCCGGCATCAGCACTGTTTCGATCTGCAACATCTCCCCACCGACCTCGGTCCAGGCAAGACCAGTCGCCATGCCAATCTCATCAAGTTTTTCCGCCAGTCCGTAACGATGTTTGGCCACGCCGAGATAGTGCCCAACACTCTTAGGTGTGACACGATACTTGCGATCAGTTTTCTTCTTCAGACTTTCCCGGGCAATTTTCCGGCAGATGGAGGCAATGCTCCGTTCCAGATTCCTGACCCCTGCTTCACGGGTGTAACGCCTCACGATCTCCAGCACCGCTGCTTCACTGAAAACGATATCCTGAGGACTAAAACCGTTGGCTTCAAGCTGTTTCGGAGCCAGAAACTGCTGGGCGATCTGCAGTTTGTCCTCCTCGGTATAGCCGCTCAGTTTAATCACCTCCATCCTGTCCTTCAATGGTGCAGGGATGGACGGCAGATTATTGGCCGTGGTGATGAAAAACACATTGGACAGATCGTAATCAAGATCAAGGTAATGATCATTGAAGGCGTTGTTCTGCTCAGGATCCAGAACTTCAAGAAGGGCCGAGGCCGGATCACCCCGGAAATCCATGGACATCTTATCCACTTCATCAAGACAGAAGACGGGGTTATTGACTTTCACCTTCTGCAATGACTGGATGATCTTGCCCGGCATTGCCCCGATATAAGTCCGGCGATGCCCCCGAATCTCCGCCTCATCCCGCACACCACCAAGAGACAGTCGGACAAACTCCCGGTTCATGGCGCGAGCAACCGACTTGCACAGAGAGGTTTTGCCGACACCCGGAGGCCCCACCAGGCAGAGGATCGGGCCCTTGATTTTATTTACCTTTGCCTGCACTGCCAGATACTCGAGAATTCTTTCCTTGGGCTTGTTCAGACCGAAATGATCTTCGTTGAGAATATCTTCGGCTTTGTTGATGTCGATTGCGTCTTCGGACTTTTCAGTCCAGGGTAATCCGATGATGTAATCTATGTAGTTGCGAACCACGGTAGCTTCCGCTGACATGGGCTGCATCATTTTGAGTTTTTTAAATTCTTTCTCAACCCGGCCGCGGGCCTCTTCGGGAAGATCCTTATCCTTGATAGCCTTGTCCAGTTCGGCCATCTCGGTGGCGGGGTCTTCCTCGTGACCCATTTCCTTCTGCAGAGCCCTGACCTGCTCGGCCAGATAGTAGTCTTTCTGGGTCTTGTCCATCTTCTTCTTGACCCTTGACCGGATAGTGCCTTCAATGGAGGCAACCTCAATCTCCTTGTAGACAAGGTTGAGGAGAACCTCAATCCGTTTCGGCAATTCAACCGCCTCAAGAACCATCTGTTTCTCTTCGGTTCTGAGAGGGAGATGTGAAGCCAGGACATCGGCAAATTTGGAAAGCGACTCTATCTTGGAGACCGAGGTAATAACTTCCTGGGGAATCTTTTTCTTGATTTTGGCATATTCCCTGAAAATCGACTGCGCTTCACGCATATAGGCAACCGCTTCGGCAGGATCAAGCAATCCCTCAGCCGGTTCTTCTACCTCAACTTTCAGGTAGTCACCATTTGAAATGAAACTGAGTATCCGCCCCCGTCTTTTTCCCTCGACAAGGGCCTTGATGGTCCCGTCAGGAAGCCGGAGAAGCTGCATGACCTTGGCGATGGTCCCGGTATGATAAATCCCGTCCTGGTTCGGCTCATCCTCCCCCGGGTCTTTCTGGGTGGCGAGGAATATTTCAGTCCTTTCCTCCATGGCCTTTTCCAGGGCATTGATCGATTTTTCCCGGCCCACCACAAGGGGGGCAACCATATGGGGAAAAAGAACGATGTCACGAAGAGACATCATCGGGTAGATGTTTATTTCAGATCCTGAAGATGACATTTATATCCTTAATATGTTGATCAAACTGAATATTAAAGCTTACTGGAAAACCAAACCTTGATCCTTTCAGGCGGTTTTCTTCTTTTTACTGTCGTACAAAACCACTGGATAGTCGCCGTTCATGATGACCTGCTCACTGATGACACATTCCTGAACCCCTTCCTTGGAAGGAAGTTCGTACATGACGTCCAGCATGGCTTCTTCCATAACCGACCGCAACCCTCTGGCCCCGGACTTCCGCTTCATCGCTTCACGAGCAATGGCACGCATGGCGCCTTCAGTGAAACGCAGGCGGATGTTGTCAAAGGCGAAAAGTCTTTCATACTGCTTGATGAGAGCATTTTTCGGCTCACGCAGAATCCTGACCAGATCCTCCTCTTCCAATTCCTCCATGGTGGCAATGACCGGCAGACGGCCAACCAGTTCAGGAATAAGCCCGAAGCGGAGAAGGTCTTCAGGACGCACCATGGCCAGCACCTCTCCCATTTTCTTTTTGGTTTTGCTGACCACTTTGGCGCCGAAGCCCATGGATTTTGTCCCGGTCCGTTTTCGGATAACCTCATCGAGACCCACAAATGCTCCGCCGCAGATGAAGAGGATATTGGTAGTATCGAGTTTAATGTATTCCTGCTGCGGGTGTTTCCGCCCTCCCTTGGGGGGGACACTTGCCACCGTTCCCTCGATAATTTTCAGGAGGGCCTGCTGCACACCTTCTCCGGAAACATCCCGGGTAATGGAGGCACTGTCGGATTTGCGGGCGATTTTGTCGATTTCATCGATATAGACGATCCCACGGCACGCCTTCTGGATATCGTGATCGGCAGCCTGGAGCAGGTTGACCAGAATATTCTCCACATCTTCGCCCACATATCCCGCCTCGGTGAGCGTTGTAGCATCAGCCATGGCGAAAGGCACGTTCAGCACCCTGGCAAGGGTTTGGGCCATCAGGGTCTTGCCGCTGCCGGTGGGTCCGATCAGGACAATGTTGCTTTTCTGGAGTTCAACGTCACGATGGTCGTCAAACCTGCTGACGTTGATACGTTTGTAATGATTATGGACCGCCACGGAAAGCACCTTCTTGGCCTGATCCTGGCCGATGATGTAAGCATCGAGATGCGCCTTCATATCCATCGGCTTCAGCGATGCGTTGCCCGCTTCGGACTCTTCATCTTTCTGGCGATCTTCCTTGACGATATCATTGCACAGTTCAATGCACTCGTCGCAGATGTAGACAGTCGGTCCGGCGATCAGCTTCCGGACCTCTTCCTGGCTCTTGCCACAGAAAGAACAGAGTACCTCAACATCGCCGCTCTTGTTATCTTTGGCCATCGGTTATGAATCCTCCCTGACGTCGGTTCTCTTGTTCAACACCTTGTCGATTATACCATACTTTTTGGCTTCTTCGGCACTCATAAAATAATCGCGTTCGGTATCTTTCTGAATTTTTCCGATCTTCTGCCCGGTGTGATTCGCCAGAATTTTATTAAGGTCCTGCCGCATCCGGAGGATCTCTCTGGCATGGATATCGATGTCTGACGCCTGGCCCTGGTAACCACCCATGGGTTGATGAATAAGAATCCTGGCATTCGGCAACGAATACCGCTTTCCTTCAGCACCGGCCGCCAGAAGAACAGCGCCCATACTGGCGGCCTGCCCAAGGCAAAGAGTTGCAATATCGCATTTTATGTACTGCATGGTGTCATAGATGGCGAGACCGGCGGTCACCACCCCACCCGGAGAATTGATATAGAATGTGATATCCTTGTCCGGATCATCGGCCTCAAGGAAAAGAAGCTGGGCGATAATCACATTGGCGACGTCGTCATTCACTCCGGTACCGAGAAAGATGATTCTCTCCTTGAGCAGCCGAGAATAAATATCGTAAGCCCGCTCACCTCGCGGACTCTGCTCAACAACCATCGGAATCAGGCTCATTATTCATCCCCCTTGGCGGATTTCCTGGCCGGCTTGGCTTTTGCTTCGGTTTTCTTTTCGGCCGGCTCTTTCGCTGTCTCTTTTTTTGCCGCTGTTTTCTTCGCGGCAGGTTTTTTGGCGCTCTTTTTTTCAGAGGCAACGATCTTTATATCGGCATTCTCTTTCAAAAAAGAAATTATCTTTTCACTCAACAGCTCATTCATGAACGGCAGAAGATCGTCCCGATTGGCAAAATACTTCTTCACATCTTCGACCGGCATGTTGTAACGCTGGGCAATCCGCTGAAAACCCTTCTCTATATCACCGTCTTCAAGTTTGATCTTCTCGACCTCGGCAATCTTCTTCAGAATAAAATCACCCTTCACTCTCTTGGCTGCCGTATCCTTATACTGCTCAACCAGATCGTCACGATTGATCCCGGCCGACTCCAGGGTCATCCCCTGATTCGTGAGATTGTCCTCCATCTCCTTGATCAGAGAATTCACCTCGTATGCCACCAGACGAGCAGGGACATCAAACTCATGATTTTCGAGAAGCTGCAGCATCATCTTGTCGGCAAGATCTCCTGCCCCCGCCTCCTCCTTGCCGGCTGATATCTTGTCCCGGACCGCTTTTTTAAGATCGGCAAGAGTTGCATATTCCTTGCCCGCATCCTTGGCGAACTCATCGTCCAGATCCGGCAGAACCCGCTCTTTGACATCCTTGATTTCAATTTTGAACTCTATGTTCTTGCCGGCCAGAACCGGATTGGGGAAATTTTCAGGAAAATCGATGGTCCGATCAGTCTTCTCGCCTTTTTTCAGGCCCAGAAGATTTTTCTCGAAATCCTCTCCGAAACGCCCGGAACCGATATCGACGGTATAATTCTCAGCTCTCACCTGCGGCATCGCCTCGCCGTTGTGATATCCCTGAAAGTCAATGACCGCAACATCTTCATGGACAATGCCCCGATCATCAACACTGCGCAGAGGAGCCATTTCTCGACGCATATTGTCAATTGCGGCATCCACTTCTTCGTCGGTAGCCTCAGGCGAGGGATGCTCAACTTTCAGTCCCTTGTATTCACCGAGTTCGAATTGGGGTCGCACAGCGACCTCCGCCTCGTAAACAAAAGACCCGTCGTCGCCAAACTTCTGACTGCGCAGCTCAGGATGGGTAACCGCATCAATCTTGGTCTCGCCCAGGGCATCAAAATAGGTTTCCTGAATGAGCTTCTCACCCACATCGTACTCAACCTTCGGCCCGTAGTTCTTTTCCAGGACCTTGCGCGGGACCTTGCCCTTGCGGAAGCCCTTGATTGCTACTTCCCGGCCCAGTTTTTTATAGGCCTTCTCAATCTCTTTACTGACGCTCTCGACAGGGAGAGTTACTTTCAATCTCTTGGTGTGCACTCCGGCATCTTCAACTGTAACCTGCATTGAACCGTCCTTTCCTTTCTCTTATTGCTTTATCTGAAATAAATATTGGTTTCTGTTTCCTGTGGTGCGAGAGGGGGGAGTTGAACCCCCAACCACCAGGTGGGCTGGATCCTAAATCCAGTGCGTATACCAATTTCGCCACTCTCGCGTGAATCAGGCAAATTAAACAACTTTATATGCTCAGTCAAGGGTGGCGCCTCTAAATATTGATCCTCCCGAGAAAATATTCCCCCCGGGCCACGGCTTGAGTGGTTTTCGCATCCGATGGTCTCGCCTGCATACTTGTTGAAGAGAGCAAACCCCGCCTCTCCGTCACCAGTCGCCGAATAGCCGAATAGCCGAGACCATATCACCGCCTTGGTCTGCAGGGGAGTGCCGCGACAAAATTGATTGACAGAACCCCCCTTTGTTGATAGCTAGAAGGGTTCTGAACGCACTCATCAAAAACAGAGAATCTACCGATCATGACCAGACAAGAAAACAACCCTTCCACTTCCGAAACATTCAGGCCCCGGGGCCGGGCAACCCTGATCGGCAGTCTGCCGGTTGCAGATCATCAGCAGGGGCTCGACCTGATCAACCACTACACCCCGGACATCCCTCTCTGGCCTCAGCTCCCTTCCAACAGAAAGGAAGGCATGCTGGTCCAGTTCATGGAAGGGATGGTCGGGCTGGTTGAAGGGGAAAGAACATATTTTGATACCGGCGGGAATTTCGAAGAGGAACTGCTGCCCTTTTTTGAAGAGCTCATCGCCGTTGGTGAAAACCCTGCCCTGCTGATGGATTCCCGATTCGCGGTGAGCCGGGAAAGGGCTGCCGGACTTTACCTGCTGAAGGAAAAGGTCGACCCCGGCAAAGCGGTTGCCCTGAAAGGCCAGATTACCGGACCTTTTACCCAACTCACCGGCCTTCAGGATCAGGACAAAAAACTCGGTTACTACAATCCGTCGCTCCGGGAAATGATCGTTCAGGGTTTGGCCTTGAAAGCCGCCTGGCAGATCAGGTTTCTGAAAGATCCAGGCCTGCCCGTCATTGTGTTTATCGATGAGCCGGCCCTCGCCGGGTTGGGTTCTTCCGCATTCATCAGCATCTCCCGGGATGATATCGGCCAGGATATCGGACAGGTGACTGCAGCCATCCATGATGCCGGCGGCCTGGCCGGAGTCCACGTCTGTGCGAACACCGACTGGACCCTGCTCCTGAGAAGCGATCTGGATGTGATCAGCTTTGACGCCCACGGTTTTTTTGACCGATTCATCACCTGCCGGGAAGATATCTATACCTATCTTGACCGGGGGGGGATCATTGCCTGGGGCATCGTCCCGACCGGCAGCAGTGAACTGGTCGCCTCGGAAACGACTGACTCCCTGGTGGCTAAATGGGAGTCCCAGGCAGCGGAAATGGCCTCGGAAAAATGGGATGCCCCTGCCATTCTCAGCCAGACCCTGATCACACCGAGTTGCGGCACCGGCTCCCTCGATCCGGCCTCCGCGGAAAAAGTGCTCCGCATGACCAGTGAGGTTTCTGAAACCCTGCGCCGGAGATATCTGAGTTAAAACATTGAGCGAAACAGTTCTGGCTGGGACAAGTCAGTCACCAATGATTTCAGCAGGTCCAGTGAAAAGTTTTGAGTGTAGAGTTTTGAATGTGGAGTTATGGTGTTTTCCGACCTGAGAAGTTCATCTGCTCTGCATCATATATTCCAGGTCCATACTGTATAATCACCTTAAAATTGATCCCGCCGGCTGATGAGCCAGGATTACCAGTTAAGAAAACAGAAACGGTACGACAACAATGAGTGAAGAACTGAACCAGACCTTGAAACAGCGCCGCCAGAAAGCTTCCGAGATGGCGGCACTCGGGGTGAATCTCTACGCCAACAACTTCCGGCCGACCAGCGCCATCCGCAACCTGCTGGCCATGGAGTCCGAGATCACCGACGAGACCGAACCGGAAGAGGGGCAGGATTACACCGTAGCCGGACGGGTCATGTTCATGCGCAAGATGGGCAAAGCTTCTTTCCTCAATCTCCAGGATGAATCCGGACGGATCCAGGTCTACATCAAACGCGACAGTGTCGGCGAAGAGGTGTATGCGGTGTTTAAAAAACTCGACGTTGGCGACATCGCGGGATTCACCGGCAGGCTGTTCCGGACCCAGACGGGGGAGCTGACCCTGAACGCCGAAGCCTTCAAGCCGATCACCAAGTCCCTGCGGCCACTGCCCGAAAAATTCCACGGCCTCACCGATGTGGAGACCAGATACCGGCAGCGCTATGTTGACCTCATTGTGAACCCCGAGGTCCGCGAAACCTTCAGGAAGAGAGTTGAGATCATCAAACTGATCCGGGATTTTCTGGTCAACCGGGGCTTTATGGAAGTTGAAACCCCGATGATGCAACCCATCGCCGGCGGCGCCACCGCCAAACCGTTCAAGACCCATCACAACGCCCTCGACATGGATCTCTATCTGCGGATCGCCCCCGAACTTTATCTCAAAAGGCTGCTGGTCGGCGGTTTCGAAAGAGTGTTTGAGATCAACCGCAATTTCAGGAACGAAGGATTGTCCACCAGGCATAATCCGGAATTCACGATGCTCGAGTTCTATCAGGCCTTTGCCACCTATCACGACCTGATGGACCTCACCGAGGAGATGATCTCTTACATCGCCGCCGAGGTAACCGGCTCCATGGTCCTGGAATATCAAGGCACTGAGGTGGACCTCTCTCCCCCATGGCAGCGTTACACCATGGATGAGGCGCTGACCGCTGTTGCGGGCATTGCCCCTGAAATCCTTGCCGATCCCGAGCGGGTCATGAAACTTGCCGCTGAACATCAGATCGAACTGGAAGCCAAGGCGGGCCCCGGCAAGGCCAAGACCGAACTGTTTGAACTGCTGGTCGAAGAGAAGCTGATCAACCCGACCTTTATCACCTCGTATCCCACCGAAGTCTCGCCTCTGGCGCGGCGCAACGAGGAAAACCCGGAGGTGACCGACCGTTTTGAACTGTTCATCACCGGCCGGGAAATCGCCAACGCCTTCAGTGAATTGAATGACCCGATCGACCAGAAAGAACGGCTACAGAAACAGATCGACGAACGCGGCGGAGATGAGGAGGTCTTTCCGGTCCTTGATGAGGATTTCGTAAGGGCTCTGGAATACGGGATGCCCCCGGCCGCCGGTGAAGGCATCGGCATCGACCGGCTGGTGATGCTTTTGACCGACTCACCGTCGATCCGCGACGTGATCCTCTTCCCGCACCTGCGCCCCGAAAAATCAAGCTCCCGGGAGAATCAGTAAATTGCGTTTTGAATGGTTCATATGCCTTCGCTACCTGAAGGCGAAACGCAAGCAGGGCTTCATCTCCCTGATCTCGATCATCTCCGTGGCAGGAGTGGCCGTGGGCGTGATGGCGCTGATCGTCGTCCTGGCCGTAATGACCGGTTTCACCGAAGAGTTCCGGGCCAAGATCCTCGGCATCAACTCCCATATCGTCGTCCAGAAATACGGCGGCCACATTCTCGACCATGAGGAACTCCGGAACCAGCTTCTCGCCAAAAAAGGAATCATCGGCGCGACACCGTATATCTACACCCAGGCAATGATGACCGCCGGCGAAGGCGGCACCGGCGCGATATTGCGGGGGATCGACCCGGATACCGCTTCAACCGTGATCTCCATTGAAGAGCAGATGCAGTCCGGCTCCCTGCATGATCTTGTTGCGCCACCGGCGGTCGATGGCAAAAAGCCGGTGCCCGGAGTGGTGATCGGTACGGACCTTGCCCGGCAGCTGCACGTCACCGTCGGCGACCGGATCAGACTGATCTCGCCGTCCGGCCCGCTGACCCCGATGGGCGTCATTCCCCGGATGAAGGCGTGCCAGGTTGCCGGAATCTTTGAAACCGGGATGTACGAGTACGACTCCTCCCTTGCCTATGTCTCCCTCGACACAGCCAGGGAATTCCTCGACATGAGCCGCGGAGTGAACGGCATCGAAGTGCGTCTCGCAGATATCTACCAGGCGGACAGAATCGCCCGCGAAATCGAACAGGACCTGGGGCTCGCCTATGCCGCCAAAGACTGGATCCGCCTGAACAAAAACCTCTTCTCCGCCCTGCAGCTCGAGAAAACGGCGCTGTCGATCATCGTCGCCCTGATCGTTCTGGTGGCGGCCTTCAATATCGTCAGCACCCTGATCATGGTCGTTATGGAAAAATCCCGGGACATCGCAATCTTAAAATCAATGGGCGCCACCTCCGCGAGTATCATGCGGATCTTCATCTACGAAGGGCTGATTATCGGGCTCTCCGGAACCGTCCTCGGGGTTGCAGGCGGGCTCGGGCTTTGCGAAATTCTCCGTCATTACCAGTTCATCAAATTGCCCGATGTGTACCCGATGTCAACCCTGCCGGTTCTGGTTCTTCCCTACGATGTCTGCCTGATCGCCTTTTCGGCGGTGGTCATCACCTTTCTGGCCACCCTGTATCCGTCCTGGCAGGCGGCAAAGGTGGAACCGGCAATCACCCTGCGCTACGAATAGGATCACGGTCTCATGGGCACAGAAAGAACAAACGGCCATCGCTTCGAAGCCAGAGGTATAGGCAAAATCTTTGAGCAGGGAAAAAGCCGCCTCGATGTCCTGAAGGGGGTGAACCTTGCGATCCAACCGGGGGAGATGGTCGCCATCGTCGGCAAGTCCGGAACCGGTAAAACCACCCTGCTGCAGATTCTGGGCGGCCTCGATCGTCCAACGACCGGCAGCATGACCTTTAATGGTGAGGATATTTTCAGCAAGGATGATGCCGAGCTCTCCGCATTCAGGAACCGGACCATCGGTTTCGTTTTCCAGTTCCATCACCTGCTGCCGGAATTCACCGCCCTTGAAAATGCCCTGCTGCCCGGGATGATCTGCGGCATTGACCGCAAGCTAAACCTTGCCCGGGCGACAAAGCTGATGGAGCGGGTCGGCCTGGCCGATCGGATTGATCACAAGATCGGCGAGCTTTCCGGAGGTGAACAGCAGAGAGTGGCCCTGGCCCGGGCGATCATCATGGAACCCGCCCTGCTCCTGGCCGACGAACCCACCGGCAACCTCGATCCGGTGACCGGCAACAATGTTTTTGCCCTGATCAAAGAGATGAACCGGGACCTTGGCCTGGCAACAGTCATGGTAACCCACAATTATGAACTTTCCGCGCAGATGGACCGCTGTCTCACCCTGATTGACGGCGTCCTGGTTGAAGTTGACGACAACAACAACCCTGACCGGCCCGATTAACCGCATGAGAATCCCGCGAGGCCGCTCAGCGGTCGGGGACACACAAATATGACGCGACATCTCTCAAAATACAGTACAGCCCTGATCTTCTTTTGGTTAGCCCTGTTCTCCTTCAGCATTCCGGCCATGGCCGAAGGAACGCAAAACACGATTTTCCTGCCCCT
The DNA here is from genome assembly GCA_018823285.1 of Pseudomonadota bacterium. Lineage (NCBI taxonomy): Bacteria > Pseudomonadati > Pseudomonadota > Pseudomonadota bacterium. The sequence goes on along the minus strand of JAHJIQ010000045.1, from coordinate 101,372 downwards.
GAAGATCAACGCCCTGGCCAACACTGGTGAATTGACCACCGAAGCGGACCGTGCTCTCAGCACGATTACTGCCGAAAAAAATATGGGGATGCTCCAGAGGTCTGCAATAGCGGTAAAACTTGGTTACGAAAAAAACTGGCCCCCTTCACTCCAATCGGTAAAACCATTGCTGCCCGCTGATTATCAGGGATATCTTGCTACCGGCAGTATCACCATGCTCGGCACCGTTCTGAGCATCGACATCACCCTCAGAAATCTCGAAAACCGATCAGACAGCCACACTTTTTTCAGGGAAGCGGGCTCGATCGCTGAACTGCCGGACGCTCTCGCCCTGATCGGTAATGAGATATGGTCGTATGCCAACCGGCAGCAGCTCATCTTTGCCATTGAGCTGAAAGGGAACCGGCGAATTGACTCCGGGGCCATCCGGCAGAAGATCAGCACCCGGTCCGGCGACCGGTTCAATCCCGAGAAAATCCGCCAGGATCTGAAAGAGATCTTCAGGATGGGGTATTTCGACGACATCCAGGTGGAAACCGATGAGACTCCGGAAGGAAGGCGGGTCACCTTCACCGTGGTCGAAAAGAACGTGATCGGTAAGGTCATTATCAAGGGCAACGACAAGTTGGGCGAGGAAGACATTCGGGAAGTCATCAAGATCCGGACCAATTCGATCATCAACGAGACGGAAATTGCGAGAACTGTTGCAAACATCCGCAATCTGTACAAAGAGAAGGGATACTATAACTGCGAGATCGAAGTGGAACGCAAAAAGTCCGTGCGTGACCGCGAAGATATTACTTTTTCCATCAACGAAGGGAAAAAAGTTTTCGTCAAAGAGATCCTGTTCACCGGCAACGCCTCGTTCAAAGACTCAAAACTCAGGAAAGTCATCAGTTCATCGGAAAAAGGGTGGTTCTCTTTTATTACCGATTCCGGCCTGCTGAAAAAAGAAACCCTGGAACACGACGCCTCAAGACTGACCGCCTACTACCATAACAACGGCTTTGTCGATGCCAAAATCGGCGAACCGGAGATGGAGCAGCGCGATGGCTGGCTCTACCTCTCGTTCAACATTGAAGAGGGCGAACGGTTCCGTTGCGGCGATATTGAGCTCACCGGCGAACTCATTGAAGATTCTGAAAAACTGATGAAATTCGTAACCGTTGACAAGGAGGAGTTTTTCAACCGCAAAGTACTCCGCGAAGACATCCTGCGCATCTCCGACTTCTATGCCGAAAAAGGTTTTGCCTTTGCGGATGTCATTCCGAGAACCAGTAAGGACATGATCAACAGGAAGATTGATCTCGTCCTGCAGATTCAGAAAGGGCCGCTGGTCCACGTCAACCGGATCTCCATCAAGGGCAACAGCCGGACCCGGGACAAGGTCATCCGGCGAGAAATCATGGTCAAGGAGGGCGGCATTTTCAACGCCAGCGCCCTCAAGGAAAGCCACGAGAGATTGACCCAGCTCGATTATTTTGAAAACGTAAACATCTCACCCGAGTCGAACCTCACCGAGGACCTCCTTGATATCGAGGTTGAGGTCAAGGAGAAACCAACCGGCAAATTCAGCATCGGGGCCGGATACAGCACCGTGGAAAAGATGTCCTTCATGGGCGAGATCAGCGAAAACAACCTTCTGGGAAGAGGCCAGCGGCTGGCCGCCCAGGCGAACTTAAGCAGCATCTCCACCCGGTTCAACATCGATTTCACCGAACCCCACATCTTCGACACCAAGCTCCTCTTCGGGATCAATGTCTACAACTGGAAACGCGAGTACGACGATTACGACAAGGACTCCCGAGGCGGCGCGGTGCGACTCGGCTACCCGCTCTGGAAAAGATGGCGGCTCAACGGCAGTTACGGTTACGATGACACCAATCTCGAAATTGACGAGGGGACAATCCCGGCAGCGGAGATCAGAGATTCAATCGATTTCCATGTGACCAGCGCCGTGAAAATCGGTCTGTCCCGCGACACTAAAAACCGCCGCTTCGGCGCGACCAAGGGATCGGAGCATTCCCTCTCGGTCAAGTACGCCGGAGCTTTCCTGGGCGGCGACAACAGCTTCACCAAGGTGGAGGCAAACACCAGCTGGTACTTCCCGGTCAGCAAAAACACCACTATCCATCCCCGCCTGTCGGCGGGTTATGTCGCCGGCAACAGCGAAGGACACCTGCCGGTCTATGAAAAGTTTTACCTGGGCGGTCTGAGCACCATCCGCTCCTTCGACAACGGGCAGATCAGCCCGATAGACCCGGTCAGCGGCGACAGAATCGGCGGCGACAAGATGTGGTACGCGAACCTTGAATATATCTTCCCATTGATGAAGGAAAACGGTCTGCTGGGCGTGATCTTCTACGATATCGGCAATGTCTACAGCCTTGATGAGTCCTGGGACTTCACCGAGATCAAGCATGCCGCCGGCGCCGGTTTCCGCTGGATGTCGCCCATCGGCCCCCTGCGTCTAGAGTGGGGATACAACCTCGATCCCGAGCCTGATGAAGACAAGCGAAACTGGGATTTCAGCATCGGGGGAATGTTCTAGCCGCTTCTTGATATCGACAGCGCAGCAGAGCACCCCATTCCGGGGCTGACCTCCATGAATCAGCCCCTCTTCCGGCCATACGCATGTACTCAGTCATAAAAAACATCCGCGAGAGCAAACGATTCACCGGCACCATTGCCGGACTCCGGGGCAGCTCGGTGGCGCTGCTCGCTGCCAGGACCGCCCTGGAATGCAGCAGACCGGTAGTGGTAATTGTCCCTTCCGAGGGGTTGTCTTCAATCATGGAGCAGGACCTGGCGATGTTTTCCGAGCTGCCGGTCTTCCTCTTCCCCGGATACGATATCCCGCCGTACACCCCGCTCTCGCCGGATTCCTCGACCATTGCCGCCCGGCTTTCCTCGCTCTACCAGATCCTGAACCGGAAGGGCCCCTTTCTTTTGGTCATCCCCGCCGAAGCCCTGCTGCGCCGGATCATCCCCAGGGACAAGCTGAGCAATCTCGCGGAACTGGTGATCCGGGGAGAAGAAACCGACCAGGATGCACTGATCACCGCCATGATCAAGGCGGGGTATGAGAAGGTCTCACTGGTCCAGAATCCCGGCGAATTCAGTGTCCGTGGATCAATTCTTGATATATTCCCGCCCAGTCCCGGGGAACTTTTTTCGGGTAGCCGCAATCCGGAAGGGGTTCCGGCAAGCTGCCCGGTGCGTCTTGATTTTTTTGGCGACACGGTCGAATCGATCCGCCTTTTCGATCCGATCAGTCAGCGTTCCATCCTGGAACTTGAAGAATTCACCATCCTGCCGGTTTCGGACATCCTGTTTTCAGACCCCGAAAATGATTCGGGAAAAAGCCCCGCCCAGCGTTTCATCGCCAGGGGACGGGAATTGGGATGGGATCCTGAAGAAATTGAAATAACCGCTGACCGTCTTGCCACCGGCCGCCGGTTTCCGGGCATTGAATTTCTGCTGCCCGTATTCCATGACGAACCGGCCACCCCCCTTGACTACCTCCCGGAGAACACGATCTGCCTGCTGGTTGATCCTCCGGAAATCGATCGCAGTCTGGAACTGGTCTGGGAAAGAATCGAGACCAACTACCATGAGGCCGTCACGGCCAAAAGACCAACCCTGCCCCCTTCCGATCTTTTTCTGACCCCGGAACTCCTTGAGCGCGAACTTGCCTCCCGTTCCGTTGTCTGCCTGCAGGATTTCCCGGATACCGATCCCGGAGAAAGACCATCCGGGGCTTTTCGCACCAGTCCACCGGAGGCGGCCGGGAATCTCATCAATATCACCTCGGGCAACCACACCCTGCTCGGCCAGGAACTTGAGCTTGAGCGGCGCAAAAAAGGTCTTCTGACTCCCCTGACCGAAAAAATAAACACCTGGCTTTCCGAGGGAAACAGGGTGGTCCTCTCCTGCCGTTCGGAACGTCATGCAAACCATTTTGCAGAACTGCTTGGGCAGCACAACCTGGAAACAACCATCGTCCAGGCGCCGGTCATTCATCCGGAAAAAGCGCCACCGGGCAAGGTCGCGATCGTTCCCTCCCCCCTCTCGTCCGGATTTGATCTTCCTGATGAACTGCTGCATGTCATCTCGGAATCGGAATTATTCGGGGAAAAGAGAATAACGAAAAGACAGCCGAAAACGCCGCCGGAAAGCGAAGCAGTGAGTTTTGACGAACTGCAGACCGGCGAAACCGTCGTTCACCGGACCCATGGCCTGGGAAGCTATGCCGGGCTCGTCAACATGACCGCCAACGGCAGGGAGGGAGAGTTTCTGCAGATCAACTTCCTCGACGATGACCGCCTCTACGTTCCCATCGACCGCATCAACATGGTTCACAAGTACAAGGGGTTGTCCGACCAGGAACCGAAGCTCGACAAGCTGGGCGGCAAGGCATGGGTTACCGCCAAGAACAAGGTCAAGGAGGCGGTCTGGAAGGTGGCCCGGGAACTGCTCGACCTCTATGCCCGCCGACAGCTTGCCGACGGCCGTGCATTTTCCGAACCGGACGAGATGTTCCACGAACTTGAAGAATCGTTTCCCTACGACGAAACCTCCGGCCAGATGAAGGCGATCAATGATGTTCTGGACGACCTCACCTCCACCAAGGTCATGGACCGCCTGGTCTGCGGGGATGTCGGCTACGGCAAGACCGAAGTTGCGGTCAGGGGGGCGTTCAAGGTGATCAGCGACGGCTGCCAGGTGGCGGTCCTGGTCCCGACCACCGTTCTCGCCGAACAGCACGCCGTAACTTTCCGGGAGAGATTTGCAAGGTTTCCGATCAGGGTGGAAACCTTGAACCGCTTCCGGCCGCCTGCGGAACAGAAACGCACCCTGCAGGGGCTCAAGGAAGGAACTGTCGACATCGTGATCGGCACCCACCGCCTTCTTTCAAAGGATGTCCAGTTCAGAAAGCTTGGTCTCTTGATCATTGACGAGGAACACCGTTTCGGGGTGACCCACAAGGAAAAAATCAAGAAGATGCGGACCGGGGTTGATGTCCTGACCCTCACCGCCACCCCGATCCCGAGGACCCTGCAGCTGTCCCTGCTCGGTATCAGGGATCTCTCGGTCATCAGTTCACCGCCCCGGCACCGGAGATCAGTCAAGACCTTTGTCGCCAAGTTTGACGACCTGGTGATCAAGGAGGCGATCACCAGGGAGCTGCAGCGAAGCGGCCAGGTGTTCGTGATTCATAACCGGGTGAACTCCATCCAGGAGATGGCCCACCGGATCCAGAAACTGCGCCCGGAAGCAACCGTTGCCGTGGCGCACGGCCAGATGCCGGGCCGGACCCTGGAAGAAATCATGGTCCGGTTCGTGAACGGCGAAATTGATGTTCTGGTCTGCACGACCATTGTGGAATCAGGACTTGACATACCCAATGCCAACACCATCATCATGACCCGGGCCGACCGGCTCGGGCTTGCCGACATTTACCAGCTCCGGGGCCGGGTCGGCCGCAGCAGGGAACAGGCCTATGCCTACCTTCTGGTGCCCTCCATGGACGGACTCTCGAAAGACGCCAAACGCCGCCTTCGCGCGCTGATGGACTATAACGAGCTTGGCGGCGGGTTCAAGCTCGCGATGAGCGATCTGCAGATCAGGGGCGGCGGCAACATTCTCGGCGAATCCCAGAGCGGTAACATTGCCGCCGTCGGCTACGACCTCTATCTTGAACTCCTGCAGCAGACCGTGGAAGACCTGAAGCGTAGAAACGGCGAAGGCGACAGTCTGGACAGCATCGACGAGGTTGACCCGGAGATCAATCTCCAGCTGGCGGCCTATATCCCGGAATCGTATATCCGCGACACCGATCAGCGTTACATCGCGTATCGCAAGATCACTGCCTGCCGTGGTGAAGACGCCCTGGACGACATCAGAAGCGAACTCCGGGACCGCTATGGCGCCATCCCGGATGAGACCGCCAATCTGCTTGAAATCGTCTCCTTGAAAGAGGGGCTCGAAAAACTCAAGGTCAAGAGACTCGACCAGGGAGACCACAATCTGGTCCTCTCTTTCACAGAGCAGACCAGGGTTGAGCCGATCAAACTGATGCAACTCATCGAAGCCTCGGCCGGAGCCATGCGACTGACCCCGGACAGCAGATTGGTGGTCAGGATTGACGGCAAAAGCCCTGAAACAGTTATCAGTGAAGCCAAAAAACTGTTGCGCACCATTTTTCAGAATGCTACTACACTAGAGTCCTGAGCTGATCCTGACAACAATTCCTTAAGCCGATCCGGAGAGTCATCACCCTATGAAATTCTTTAATGACGACAGGACACCCGTGATGTTTTTTGCCTTGCTTATGATCCTGGTTGTCCCCGCGCCCTCATCGGCTGAACTGATCGACCGGGTGGTGGCGGTCGTGAACAGCGAGGTGATTACCAGCACGGAGCTGGAAAAAGCAGGCGAGGCGTTGTTCCGGCAGCTCCGGGGAAAAACCCCTGCCGACCAGCTGGACAAGGCTCTTGCCGAGGCGAGAAATAAAATCCTCGAAGACCAGATCGACAATCTGCTGATCACCCAGGAGGCGGAAACCCAGAAGATCAATGTTTCCGAAGCGGAAATCGATGAGGCCGTTCAGCGAGTCGCCGAAAACAATAAAATCAGCGTCGAGGAACTTCACCAGGAGCTCGCCCGGTCCGGAGTGGAAATCCGGGACTACCGGAAGAACATCGAGCATAATATTCAGCGCTCAAAACTGATCAGCCGCCAGGTCAGCTCCAAGATCGTCATCAGTGATAAAAAGGCAAAAGAATATTATGATGACGTTTTCACCAGCCGGAATACCGCTGAAGGGTATCATATTCTCCAGATCGGTTTTCCCTGGGGGGCTGAAGGTCTCAGCTCGGCAACCAGGGAAGACGCGAAACTGCGGGCGGAAAAGATCAGGAAGCTTGTTGAAGAAGGCCAGGACTTCAGAGAACTGGCACGCTCTTTTTCCGAGCTGCCCTCTGCGGAAGATGGCGGGGATCTCGGCTTTTTTAAAATCGATGAGATGGCCGCCGGGATGCGCGGCATTCTGCAGGATCTTGAGCCCGGCAAGGTGAGTCCGGTAATTGAACTGTCCGGGGCATACCAGTTTTACCTGATCCTGTCGGCAAATCAGGGCGGCACGACCAGATACGCTCCCTTTGCAGTCTTCAAGAGTGAGATTTTCAACACTCTTTACAGTAAAGAACAGAGAAGTCGCTACGAAAACTGGATGAAAGAGCTCAGGGAACGATCATATATCAGGACCCTGCTTTAATAATCAAACCCCAGAAGGGAAAGGTCTTTATGACAGCCAGCAACCCCAATGAGATGAGCGCTTCCGACAATGAGTCCCTTGGCAGCCTGTTCAGGAAAACCAGGCGCGGTCTGCACCATTCCATAGAAGACGCATCCGAAGCCACCCGCATCCACGTCAGAATCCTGCGCGATCTTGAAGATGACAACTACCGGCGAATGCCCGCCGAAGTTTTTGTCCGGGGCTTCATCAAACTGTATGCCGCCTTCCTCGGACTTGATCCTGAAGAAACTCTCTCTATCTACGTTCTCCAGGAAAACGCCCACCCGGACAAACCCGCCGAAATGCCTTACCGGCAGCACATCCTGACCGGTGAAAAATATGTAAATCCCCCCCTTTACCAGCAAAGCGGCAGAAAGGTCTCGGTCATCGGAGGGATTCTGACGATTCTGGTCCTGATCTTGGTGGCGGTGAGTTTCCTGCCGAAGAACATCGACACCCCGGATACCGACTGGCAAGGCAGGGTTGTTCCTGATCCAGGAACCTCAACCACCATACTCACCCAGACAGAACCTCCGGACCCTCAGGAAGCGGAAATCATCGTCGACAGGCCCCCGGGAATTAAAATTGACGAGGAGCCTGCGTCTGAACCCGAGGCGGAAAGCGGAAGTAGTGAACCCGTTGAAAAATCACCGATACTGGACCGGAAACCATATAAGATCAGTAAAAAACCGGACCGGGAGCCCCCTGCGGCTGCGCCGGTAATTGCCGCGGATCCGGAAGAAAAAACTCAACCCCTGCCTGAAGGGATGAAGCCTGCGCCGGTTCAGGGTGTTGCCGATTCGGGTTCAACCGGCTCAACTATTGACCCGGCAACCGGACCCATATCAACCGGGACGAAACCAGGCGCCATCGTTACAGCAGAAAAGGAAGCGTCAAATCCGCAGCCAACTGCCCAGGCGCTGAGGAGCATCCCTGCTTCTGCAATTGAGGCCATTGCAGAGCCGGATGCTCCGGTTGGTGAACCTGAATATCCTCCTGCTGCTGACACCCCTCCAGTCGAGCCGGACCACGGAACAGATACGGCATCATCAGACCCTGGCGATCAAGAAACCCGCGAAAATCCCCCCCAGTCCGATCCAATGGCGGAAGCGCCGGCGACCCGGGAAGTCCTGCGATCCGGATCTGCACCTGGCGGTGAAGCAGGCGCTTCCGAAGTGAATGGCAAAAGCACTCTGGTGGACTCCATCTCCGGGGAGACAGAACCCGGAGCAACCCGGCTGTCCAACCGACCCGACAGCGCTGCTCAGGAAATTGCCGACGACAGCGGAGTGCAAGCCCCTCTCTCCTCGCCAAAGCCGGTTACGGTAAAGGTCGTCACCGTAAAATCAACGGCTGAAAATATTGAAAGCGAAGAAGATGATTCCGATCCCGAACCCACGGCTGAAGCCAACACCCCGGTCAACTATGTGCTTGAGGCCAGATTTCTCGAACCCACCTGGATGCGGATCCAGGTGGACAGCAAAAAACCCCGGCAGTACACCTACAATCCAGGGATGGTCCGGACCTGGAAGGCTGAGCGGAGCATCTTCCTCCATCTCGGCAATGGCGGAGGGGTCTCGCTGACCCTGAACGGCAAACCGCTGCCGACCGGCTCTCCCTCGGGCAAGGTTGCCAAGATCAGTATCCCCGACGATATCCGTTAATTCATGGAACCTGCCAGGGCCAGGGCATTTGTAATCGAAGTCAGGGATTATGGGGAAGCGGACAAGATCGTCACTTTTTTCAGTGATTCCAGAGGGCGCTTCAGCGGAATCGCCAAGGGGGCCAAAAAGAGTTTCAAGCGATTCCTGAACAAGCTTGAACTCTTTACCCTGCTTGATGTTCTTTTCACCGACAGCCGGTCTTCGACATTGGTGATGATCGATCAGGCTGAACTGATCGACCCTTTCCCTGCACTCCGGGAAAATTACCATCTCTACACCACCGCAGCTCTGGTCGCCGAACTGACCCTCCACTGGACCAGGGAGAACGACCCTGACCCTGACCTGTTCAGACTGCTCACCTGGACATTTCTTAAGCTTGCAAAGAAATCAACTGCGCCGGCCACCATCGCAATCCTTTTCCAGCTGCGCCTCTTTTCCCTGTCCGGTTTTCATCCGGACTTCCACGCGTGCGGCCGATGCGGCCGCCTTTCACCGGCCCTGACCCCTTTCCGGTTCAGCAGCAGCTACAACGGCCTGATCTGCGGTGATTGCAGCAGAGGTGGGATTGCGGTCGGTCCCGCCGACCTTGTGGTTTCCATCAGCACCATCCGCCTGCTTCAGAAAGCGCAGGAACTTGACAATGAAAAACTCGGCCGGCTTCGTTTTTCAAATGCGTCAATAGAAGAATCAGTAAGGATATTAAGATCTTACGGGTCACACATTCTTCAACGGGACATTCTGGCGTGGGATTTTCTTCTCGAGGGAAACAGCAACGGCTGCATTTAATCCAAAGAATTGAAGGAAGTAAAAAAAGATGCCATTAACATCACAGGAAAAAGAGTTTATAGAAAAAAGGAACAAACTGATCAGGTTATGGCCGGTAGTCGGCTCCCTTCTTGCGATCATGATAGCCGCTCTGGCAGTCTGGCTCTCGATCAAAACCCCTCTTCTGATCAACCCGTTTGCCATCAAGGAAGGACTTGCCGCCAACTCAATACCGGATGCCACCCTTTCATTAATGGCAGCAATGGTTCCCCTGCTGTTCCCGGCCTGCATCGCTTTACTGATGATGGTGATCATCTTCACCACCGTGGCTATCCATAACGAGAAAAAACACCTGCGGATCATAGAAAAACTTCTTGCCGGGAAAATCAGTACGCCCTAAAAAATTCCAGAACAACTCCACTGCTACTGTTCTTTTCTCAGCACTTTGTTTATGGTTCGTGCAAGATCGGTCTGGGTGACCGGCTTCATCAGGAAACCATCAATCCCCAATTCCCTGGCTTTGATCTCATTGATAAGTTCGCTGAATCCCGTGCAGATAATTACCGGAATACCAGGCCTGATCGCCTTTACTCTTTCCGACAGTTCGGCGCCGGTCAATTCCGACATCGTCATGTCGGTAATGACAAGATCATACTCGGAAGGATTTTCACTGAAGGTCTCCAAAGCCGCCATGCTGCTGGTGTGGGCCGCGACCGTGTACCCCAGTTTTTCCAGAAGAAACTGCTCAAGTTTCACAATATCGCGCTCATCGTCCACCAGAAGGATTCGCTCATCGCCTCCTGTAACCTTCTCTTCCTCCAGATGAACACGCTCTTCCGCATTGCCTTCCACCACAGGCAGGTAGATCAAAAACGTAGTTCCCCTGCCAACTTCTGAATACACCGAAATGTAGCCTTTGTAGGCTTGTACAATCCCATGAACTACGGCCAGTCCCATGCCGGTGCCGTCTCCCACTTCCTTGGTGGTGAAATAGGGCTCAAATATCCTCTCCCTGTCTTCCGGTTTTATGCCATGTCCGGTATCGCTCACTTCAAGGCTCAGGTATTTCCCCGGTGTAATGTTCATCCCTTCATGGATATCGTCTTCGCCCAGCACTTTTTCATGCAGAGTGACCGCAAGCACCCCGCCACTTTCCCGCATGGCATGATATGCGTTGGTGCACAGATTCATAATGATCTGGTGAATCTGGGTGGGATCGGCAAGGACGGCACCGCAGTTCCCGTCAAGTTCAGGTTTAATTTCGATGGTTGTCGGGATAGTGGCCCGGAGGAGCTTCAGAGCCTCCTTGATATAAACACCTACCTTCAGCGGACTTCTGCTCCGCTCCGCCTGCCTGCTGAACGTCAGAATCTGCCTGACCAGTTCTTTTGCGCGATTCCCTGCTTTGGCAATTTCCTGCAGATGCTCCTGAACCTCACTATCGCTCGGCAGCATTGATTTCACAAGACCTGCATAGCCAAGAATCGGGGTCAGGATATTATTGAAATCATGGGCAATGCCGCCCGCCAGGGTCCCGATTGCTTCGAGTCTCTGGGCCTGCTGCAATTTTTCGATCAGCACCCTGCGCTCAGAGATGTCCCTGTCCATCCCCCGGTAGCCACGAAAAACCCCTTCCGCATCAAATACAGGGACTCCACTCGACTCCAGATGGATCAGTTTCCCGCTCTTGTGCTGATTGATGTTTTCAAGGGCCACGAAAGAGGCTCGCGCTTCCTTGATCCGGGTAAATTCCGCAGTCATTTTTTTCTGTTCGGAGGGAGGCATCAGGGAAAAGGCAGACCGGCCAATCACTTCCTCCGGTTTATATCCCAGCATCTCCTCAATCCGAGGACTGGCATAGGTGAAAATTTCGTTTTCATCAAATTCCCAGACCCAATCAATGGAGCTTTCGACAATGTCCCGATATCGTTCCTCACTCTTTTGCAGCCTGGATTGAGCCTCGGTGTACATCCCCAGGTACCTGGTAAAAAAGAAGGCAAAAACCATGCATGTCAAAACGAACATGCCCCTGAAGTAAAGGTGTTCTGGAGTAACATTTACGATTCCCGCTTCAAGGAAGGTTTCCCCGGGATGGAAAAGGAACCAGTTCATCACCGTATCAATAAGAGTAATCAGAATGGTGATGGTCACTGTAAAGATGACAATATGCTTGAAGTATACTTTGCCCAGACTCCTTTCTCCAACCCTGCCGCCGAGGAAAACACCCAGAAATACACCCACTGCCATCAAAGCAATGCATAGCCCGAAAGCGATCAGGACCTCGTTTTTACTCCAGCTCATCTCCTTACGATTCAGGGCACTGAGAAATTCTTCTTCGAGCCTGTAATAAATAGAATCCGGGTCGCCCTTCCATCCTCTGAGATGGCGATCGATTGCTTCGGAAATGTCGCCGTTTCTGCCTTTGGGGACCGCAAACAGCACAGGTGTCGGACTAAAGAGAATGGGTGTCGGCTTGATCCGGTACTGTTTCGAATATTTATACCCCTGAAAATTATTAAAGACGCCGGCATCAACCTCACCGATCTGGACTGCCCGGGCAACCTCTTCGTACGGGCCCATTTTCTTGAAATGTGCCTTCACCCCGAACTGCTCACAGAGGTTCATGAAATTCTGCCCGCTTGTCCCCTGGCCTATGAAAGCGACCTTTTTCCCGCTCAGATCGATAAGGTTATGGATATCGGTTCGCCCGTTTTTTATAAAAACCTGCCCCCACAGGATAACATTCGTCTCGGTGGTAAAATCGGCAAAAACTCTTCTTTCACCGGTGGGCATCAGACTCATCCCCACATCGATAACTCCTGTCTGAAGACCGTTCAGAACATCCTTGATTGTACCGCCGGGTTGAAAGACCAGGTTCCACCCCTCTTCTTTTGCCACAGCTTTCAGCAGCTCAACGTGGAACCCCGTATTCTCTCCATTTTCCTCATAGCAGATCGGGTAATTATGAAAGACCCCGACCTTTACATCACGGGCTTCCGCAACCGATGCAAAAACCGGAATCGTCACCGCAATGGCAAAAAGAACGAAATGTTTGATTTTCGAGATTATATCGAGATTTGCTGATCGCATGCCTCTCCCCACACTCTTCCAGAACTCCGACCCGGAAAGGTCAGGCCTTGATAAAGGATTTTCGGACTATTCCCCCTGAAATGTCAAACAAAAAGAACTTTCTGCATACGGGAAAGTGCGGAGGGGTAGGGGCTTCGCGCAGCATGCCCCCAACGGCGCTCTGCCGGTTCAGTATCTGCCGGTCACTTCGAGAACCGAGCGCCACATGGAACCGTTGATATCGACGGTTTTCTTTTCGTTCAGGGCGAAATGGATAGGCACCAGACAGAAATGCTGGTTCCAGTAGCCGATCAGGGTGTTGGTCCGGCCGGCCATGCCGGTGTGGACCGCATAATTGCCAAGCTGCAGACAGAACGATGAATCGATGCCGTTGGCCGAAGTCGAACGGATCATGTAACTGGGGTCGATATATTTGATGGTGAAGGGAATCCCCGCACTCTTCAGATACGCCGAGATGCGTTTTTTCAGAAACGGCCCGATATCAATCAGCCGGGGATTACCGGATTCATCATATTCAAGCTTTTCCCCCTGCCTCATGAATTCCTGGCCGACCCCCTCGGCAACCACGATCACCAGGTGCCCCTTTTTCTCAAGACGTCGCCTGATCCGCTGATTGATAACCTCAAGATCAAACGGCTCTTCCGGGATCAGACAGATGTTCACGTTCCCCGAGGCAAGGGTGGCATGGGCCGCGATAAATCCCGCGTCCCGCCCCATCAGCTTCACCAGGCCGATGCCGTTGCGCAGACAGGTCGCCTCGACATGCGCGGCATTGACCGCCTTTCTGGCCTCTTCCACCGCTGTATCAAAACCGAAAGAACGCTGGATGTGGGAGATATCATTGTCGATGGTTTTCGGAATCCCGATCACCGCAATGTCCAGTTTCCGTCTGGCCACCTCTTCGGCCATCAGCATCGAACCCCGATGACTGCCGTCGCCGCCGATCACGAAGAGAATCGAAATCCCGTATCTGACCAAAGTATCGACCATTTCCGCGATCGGCTGTGCGCCGCGGGACGAGCCGAGAATGGTTCCGCCCTGCTCATGGATGTTGTGGACAACATCGTGACACAGCTCAATCGGGATCTCCGGACTCTCTCTCGCAAGTCCGGCAAATCCATGGCGGAAACCGTAGACCTTACTCACCTTGTAGGCATCAAGCGAACTGTAGGTGATCGAACGGATCACATCGTTGATTCCAGGGCAGAGACCGCCGCAGGTGACGATCCCGACATTGGTCTCTGCCGGATCAAAATGAAGCCTGTGGAACGGCCCTGGTCTTTCAAAGCTGAATTCCGGATCCAACTCTCCGTCACTACAGCCCACCGTGTTGCAATACAACACCCTCTCCCGGGTGGAAGCAAAAAAACTGTCCGGCAGTTCCAGGGGAGTCGGGAACCTGTTTTCCCCCAGATTTTCCGTTAGAAAATCCTGAGCTTTATAATGCAATCGGTTGTCTCCCTGCAGAGGTGGAGGTTGTGGAACCGGAATAGTCGAGACAACTTGAACATGCACCGCGAAACGCATTCCCCGCAGCTCGAGGTAAGCGACGGCAAGGAGACTCCGGGTCTCACGCTGTTTTCGCTATCTGCCACGGGGAACTTCAATGTGTTTCGACTCAGGAAACCCCCTTGGCCTTGAGATACGGAGCATACTGTTTGTCCGTACCAAGGATGTGCTTGTCCAGCCAGCTCTTTAAAAAGTCCATGACATCCATCGACACGGACACCTTGCCGCGCTTGCAATCTGCCTGCAGTGCCAGGACCTTGGCCGTCATCTTCTGATGTTTTTCAAGGTGCTCCGGATACCCTGGATAGTCGTTGGTCCGCATCAGGTTCTCTTCCTTGCTGAAATGAAAGACCGTGTAATCGGCAAGTTCCTTCAGAACCGCGTTCACCACCTCTTTGCCGCGACCACTGGTCATCGCCTCATGCAGCTTGTTGATCAGAGCGATCAGTTTTTTATGCTGCTCGTCAATCTCGGCCACGCTCACACTGTATTCGTTTTTCCAGTCAAACAAAGCCATCTTCACCCTCCCTGTTGAAATTAGAAGTGTTTAACCAGGCATTACGCCTTGATCTTTTTGATCAACCAGGCCATATTCGCGCCGAGATCACGCATGGTCTTCACCCCTTCCGCGTCCTCCATCACCTCTCCCGGTTTCAAGCCCCGGCCGATATTCCAGTATGAGGAACCGGCAATGATCATCTGGCCGATTAAGAAAAAGAAGTTCAGCGAGCTGAAGACGTGTGATGCCCCGGCCCGCCTGACCGCAACCACCGAAGCGCCGACCTTTCTTTTATAGATATCGCCGTTGGCCCGACTCACCATGCCGCACCTTTCAATGAGCGCCTTGATATTGGCGGAAAGGTCGGCAAAATAGGTGGGTGAGCCCAGGATGATCCCGTCGGCGGAGAGCATCTTCTGAATGGCCTCGTTGATCAGATCATCCTCCACCGCACAACGGTTGTTTTTCTTCTCGAAACATTGGTAGCACGCCTTGCAGCCGGAAAGATTCATCCCGGCAAGCTCGATGAGTTCAGTCTCTCCCCCTTCCTCCCTGATTTTCTCGAGCACGATGTTGATCAGATGCGAAGTATTTCCGTTCTTCCTGGCACTGCCGTTAAAAGCGACGACTTTCATTACTGTTCCTCGTTTAGTATCGTTATGATTTCATGAAATCACGGCACATCAATCCCCCAGATCTCCCGGGCATACTCCCTGATCGTCCGGTCGCTGGAGAACTTGCCCATCCTGGCCACGTTTAAAATCGACATCCTGTTCCACTGGCGCTGGTTCCTGTAGGCCAGACTGACCCTCGCCTGGCAATCCAGGTATGATTCAAAATCCTTCATCAGCATATACTGATCATCCGGGTTCATCAGGCTGTCGACAATCGGCCTGAAAAGCTCCCTGTCGCCGTTACTGAAATTACCGTCGGTGATGCTGTCGATAACCTTCCTGATTTCCCGGTTCGACATGTAGATATCGTGGGGAGTGCGGCCGGGATCGCTTTTTTCCCGTGCTACTTCCTCGGCGGTCATTCCGAAGATAAAGATGTTTTCCCTGCCCACTTCCTCCATAATCTCGATGTTGGCCCCGTCCAGGGTGCCGATGGTCAGGGCGCCGTTCAAGGCAAACTTCATGTTGCCGGTTCCGGATGCTTCCGTGCCGGCAGTAGAAATCTGCTCCGACAGTTCGGAAGCGGGAAAAATCTTTTCCGCCAATGACACTCCGTAATTGGGAATAAAGACCACTTTAAGAAAAGTGTTGGTCACCGGGTTGACATTGATGACCTTCGCCACCGAATTGATGAACTTGATGATAAGCTTCGCAATAAAATAGGAAGGGGCGGCCTTGCCGGCAAAGATAATGGTCCGGGGGGTATGGTCGCCCCCCGGATCATCAATGATCCGTTGGTAGAATGTTATCGCATGGAGAATACTCAGCATCTGCCTTTTGTATTCATGAATTCTTTTCACCTGAACATCAAACATCGAGTCCGGAGAGACCCGCGAGTCGCAGTTACCACCGATATATTCAGCGAGCCTGACCTTGTTGCGATGTTTGACCATGGTCCACTCTCTGACAAAATCTGGATCATCGGCCAGCGGGACAAGCTGCTGCAGCTGATCGAGATCGGTAACCCATCCGTCGCCGATTCTGCCGGTGATGAGTTTCGCCAGGGCGGGATTGCATTTGAGCAGCCAGCGCCGCTGGGTTATGCCGTTGGTTTTACAGTTGAAGCGGCCGGGAAAGTACTCGTGGAAATCTTTGAAGATCACGGTCTTCATCAGGTGGGTGTGCAGTTCGGCGACACCATTGACCGAGTGACTTCCCACAATCGCCAGATGGGCCATCCTGACCTTCTTGACGGCCCCCTCCTCAATAATGGACATATTCCGCAACTTCTCCTGATCACCGGGATATCTCTCCGCCACTTCCTTAAGAAACCGGTGATTGATCTCATAGATGATCTCCAGATGGCGGGGCAGGACCCTGTCAAGCATCTCCACCGGCCAGGTTTCCAGGGCCTCCGGCATCAGGGTATGGTTGGTATAACAGAAGGTTTCAACACAGATCTGCCAGGCTTTTTCCCACTCCAGATATTCAAAATCAACCAGGAGCCTCATCAGTTCCGGGATGGCAATGGCGGGATGGGTATCGTTCAGCTGCACCGCTATCCTGCTGCTGAAATCATCAAAATCCTTGCTCTTCTTTTTGTAGCGCCGCATGATGTCCTTGAAGGTGGCAACCACAAAGAAATACTGCTGTTTCAGCCGCAACTCCCGGCCCTCCCGCAAGGTATCCGAGGGATATAAAACCTTCGATACCGTCTCGGAACGGACCTTTTCCTCAACCGCCGCGATGTAATCGCCCTTGCTGAAATAGGAAAGATCAAACTCACGCGAGGCCTTGGCAGTCCAGAGCCGCATATTGATGACCTGATCGTTCCGGTATCCGGGAACCAGCATGTCACAAGCCATGGCCATGATCACTTCGGTATCGACCCACTCTTTCCGGAGTTTGCCCTCCCGGTCATGATAGGAATGCACCCGACCGCCGAAATGGATCCGGTGCAGATATTGCGGCCGCTCAAACTCCCAGGGTGAGCCGTAGCGCATCCAGTTGTCGGGGGTTTCCACCTGAAAACCGTTCAGAATCCTCTGGAAGAACAGACCATATTCATAGCGGATTCCATAGCCATACCCGGGCACTCCGAGGGTGGCCATCGAATCAAGAAAGCAGGCGGCCAGCCGGCCAAGACCGCCATTGCCCAGGGCTGCGTCTTCCTCCTCTTCCCGGATGTCCTCAAGATCATAGCCGAGATTCTCAAGCATCTTGGCTACAGGTCCTTCAAGCCCCATATTGATCAGGCTGTTACCGAGAGAACGGCCGATCAAAAACTCAAGAGAAAGGTAGTAGACCCTTTTTTTCCGGTGGTCATAATAGCTCTTCTGGGTATTGACCCATTTCTCAATCAGGTTGTCGCGCATCAGGTACGACAGTGCCTTACACATATCCCGGTTGCTGGCCCGCTCGGGATCCCGTCCCAGAAAACTCAACAGGTGATGATGGATGGTCTTGCCGAGCGAATCGACATCGACTTCGTCAACCGCATTATAAGAGCATGCCGGCCCGGTTTTCTTCACTGATTTGGTCATCTTATCCACTTTTATCATTCCTTGATCTTCCGCCGGGAAAATTCCGGACGGCAACTGACAATATCTCGATAACGGAACAAGCCGGACTGTGCTAATTCTAACGAATTGAAATTCAAGAAAACAAGATAATTCTCGTCATACCGGTCATGTGCGGCCAACATACCTGCGGATGAATTCGTAAGCGCTCTCTTTGTCGGAGATCTCACCGGAAACCCTGGCCTGCTCGACAGCATCCAGGATCTCTCCAAAATGCGGGCCGGGTGTCAAACCCATCCCGATCAGATCATCCCCGCTGACAAGAGGTGGTCCCTCCAACACCTTCCTGACTGAACGGTGGTATTCCAGGTCAACCCGGCTGAATAATCGCGCCAGGTTTTCTTCCATTCCGGCGGGCTTGTTCGGACCTTTTGCCGCCATACTGTCACCCATCGCCAGCAGGAAAAGACCGGACAGATCCTTGCCCGCGGTCTTTGCCAGTTTCAGACAGGCACGCGGAGTGATGCCGGTCGTTGCCAGTGAGTTGTTCAGATGGAACGGATACATGTGGTGCCTGATCAGCAGAGCAACCCGGTCAATGAATCGCCTGCCCCAGCAAAGACGGCGCCCGATCGCGAGCCATATCCCCGCCCCAACCTGGTCATGATTATAAAAGGTCAGACGGTTGTCTTCCTTCAGATCACAGGTGTCTGGTTTGCCGACATCATGAAAAAGAGCCGCCCATTTCAGGGCCAGCCGGATATCCGGCTGATCGAGATAGCCTTCAAGAAGTTTTCTCTGTTCCGGATAGTATCGACCCGGAGCAGCCATGACCCTTTCAACATGAGACAGGGTTGCCAGATTATGTTCAAAAACATCCTGATGATGGCTTAAAGGCTGGGCCATGCCCCTGCCTGATGCCAATTCAGGAAAAAGAAGCGTGAGGAGCCCGGCCGCATCCATATCTCCGAATGTTGCCCCACCCCTTTCCGAGGCCATGATCAGGTCAAGTTCATAGCGGATCCGCTCGGGGGCGGGGATACGCAAAAGGTCCTTTTTTGCGGTCAGCCAGTCAAGAGTAGACGGTTCGACCGTAAAATTGTTCACTGCGGCAAAACGGAACGCTCTGAGGATGCGAAGAGGATCGCTTTCAAAAACACCTGCACCCGGGGCGCGGACAACCTTCCTTGCCAGATCATTCGCTCCGCCAAGGGGATCGATCACAACCGGCGGCTCCGTCAAGGTTCCGGAAACAACGTCCAGAGGAGTAGCCATCGCGTTGATCGTAAAATCCCGACATGACAGATCGGAAAGGATGTCGGTCGTTTTCTCACGAAACGATGCGAAGTCAACCGTGATCCCGCCGCAGACCACCCTCGCCACCCCCTCACCTTCATCAAGCGGCACAAATGCGCCCCCGGTGGCGGCGGCAAAAAACCGGGCTGCGGCGACCGCATCTCCATCGATGGTCAGATCAAGATCGCCCGCCTTTCGCCCCAGCAGCCAGTCACGAACAGCCCCTCCGGTGATGAAAATATGCGGCCATTCTCGCCCCAGCATTATGAACGCCCGGAGCAGAAACCTCGGGTACCCTTTCAACCAGTTGCGATCGAGAATCCGGTCAGTCATAATTCCTCAGAGTCACAAGTAAATTCCCTGAAACCTGTTTCAGCGTTAAAATGGCGGAACCGGGGCGGCACCCTTAAATTCATTGCCATGTTTAATTTTATGTTTTAAATCAAAACGTTATATAATCAACTCAACTTTCTGAGTTTGTTTAATCTCCCGATAATAAAGAGATTTTGGCGATTTTTCGTGCCTGTGTTCCACAAGAAGCCAGAAGCAAGGAGTCAGAAGCCAGGAGAAAAGCTTAAAAAATCAGTCATTCTGGCTCCTGACTTCTGGCTTCTGAATTCTCATAATGAAATGCCACCATGCTCTCAAATAATTTATAACAGCAAATCAACACCATAAGACAAGTCAGAAAGTTGGGTAATCAAAAAAAGGTGCCGGAGAGACAACTCCGCCTGCTCTTCCGACTCCCACATTCCAGCCCCTCTCATTTCCAGCCAGGAGAAGCAATGACCATAAAAGCGACATATCAGGAAATCGAGATCAGCAGGATCGCGGATGACGACCACTCCTACCTTCTGACGCCCGAGGTTGAGTCAGGCAATGAATTTCCTGCCATGGACACCCAATCCCTCTCAAGACAGATCCTGCTCAACCCGCCTCTTCTGCAAGGGTTCGACAACTCATTCAGGATAATCGCCGGCCACGGAATTTTCCAGGCATATAAAAAAGCGAACGCAGCCGGGAGATGCCCCTGCCTTGTCCTCGATGGGAATATCGATCCCCTGGAACTCCTGGCCCTTGCCCTGGAAAACATCTCCAGGGTCCGCAAAGCATCTCCTGTTGAAGAGGTCCTTTTTCTTGAAAAAGCCATCAGCGCCGCAGGACAGGACAAAGCCACCGGCTTTGCCCTGCCGCTCCTGAACATAACCCGCAGGTATCAACCGAAGACACTTCTGAAACTTCTGCAATTAAACACCCGGCAACTTTCCGCGATTCATGAAGGGGAGCTCGAAATTTCCACCGCCTTTACCCTGCTGGAAATTGACCCAGCTGAAAGAGATGAGATTTTCTCCCTCATCGCCTCTCTCAGACTGAGCGCATCCAACCAGAGAAAACTTCTCCGGAACAGCTTGGAACTTGCCGGACGCTATTCGGTAACAACAGGTGAACTATTGCGAGACCCGGCAATACTAAACATCGCGCTTGACCGGAGTCTCGAAAACCACCGAAAAACATCATTGATTATGGATTGGTTTCACACCCGGCTTTTTCCGCAGCTTTCCGGTGCAGAAGAGAAATTCCGCCGTTTTGTCGAATCACTGGACCTGCCCAATGACACCGAGGTGGAACACGCCCCATCATTCGAGAAAGACTCCCTGACCTTCAAATGTACTTTCCGTGACCGACAGGCGCTCACCGATAAGTTACCGGAATTAAAGAAAATAATCTGCAACCAATAAGAACATCGAATCTCCCCTCTCAGTTCATCACTACTACAACTTTCCGATTTTGGCTAATCTCCCGTTAAAGCTGAGTTGGGCAGCTGGCCTGCTCGCACGAAACTTATACCCCTCAGGGGGTACTGAAGTGAGTACCCGAAGGGTGAAATAAAGGGGTTTCTGCGATTTGTTAGTGCCTGTATTCCACGAGTAGCCAGAAGCCAGGAGTCAGAAGTCAGGAGAAAAGCTTTAAAATCAGTCACTCCGGCTTCCGGCTACTGGCTTCTGAATTCTCATCTTGGAATGCCACTACGACTCTGAACCATTTAAAACAGCAAATCAACACCATAAGAGATGCCTGAAAGTTGAGTCACTAATATTTACTTGTACATTATTCTAATTTTTTGTAATTGTATTAAATAGTTATCGATCATGCAGCTTTCTTTCGCCAAAGAGCGGTCGGGAATCCACATTTTTCGCTACTGATCAATGGAGCGCGCAAACGGTATCCTCGATTGGCAGGGTACATCAAATAAAGTTGGATATGAGGAGGATTGAAGTGAAGAGAACATTATTCCTGATAACCTTGATACTGGTCTGGACCGGTTTCGTCTCTGCCGGTGAACTGAAGGTGCAGATCCCCGTGGAAGACTACACAAAGATCGAATCCCGCTTGAAAGCCCTTGAGAATGAAAACAGCCGACTGAAGCAGGAAGTGCGGTCTCTGGAAAACAGCGCCGGAACCATTCCCGCCCCCGCCCAGACAACCGACAACAGTCAGGCGAACGACGAGCTGCGCAGCCGGCTATCAGCACTGGAAAAGGAGAATGATCAGCTGAGACAGGAGGTTCGCTCACTGCAGACAGCAGAGGCCGCAGCGCCAACTTCAGACAGCGATATTGAAGCACGTCTGGCCGCGCTGGAAAGCGAAAACATCAGCCTGAACCAGAAAATCAAATCCTACAAGGACAGCGGCGTCCGGGTTCTGGATAATGACCGGCGCACCGCCCGGCAGGTTTTCAGAGACATGCGGTCTAAATAAAGTTTTCCAGATTTTTCCACTGTAAACAAAAAGCCCCTGATGGGATTTCCCTCAGGGGCTTTTGGTATTGTTCAGTTCTTCATGTCCTTGATCGTCTGCAAAGCGAAGCGATTGCCCTGTTTTGCCGCCTGAAGGTAATAATTTTTGGCCTTCCCCGGATCCCGGTTCACACCTGATCCGGTTTCATGCATATAGCCCAGGAAATACAAGGACATTGCGTCGCCCTTACCGGATGCCTGTTCCCAGAGCTTTATCGCTTCAGAGTAGTCTTTTTTGATCCCCTGGCCATTACAGTTCAGGAGCGCCAGGCGGTACATGGCCTCGACAACATCGCCCTTGGCCGCCTTACGGTACCACTTCACAGCCTCACCGGGATTTTTCTTGGTCCCGGCACCGGTCTCATAAATCAAACCAAGATTATATTGAGCTTTCGGATGCTCCTTTTCGGCGGCTTCCCTGAACAAACTGAGGGCCCGGGCCTCGGATTTCCCTGTCCCTTTCCCCTCGGCGTAGCATTCACCAAGGGCGCTGATTGCCTCGACATTTCCTGCTTCAGCCGCTTTCTGCAGCCATTTAACCGCCTCATCAGGGTCTTCCTTCACGCCCGGACCATTCAAAAGATAGTTGCCGTATCTGTACTGCGCCTCGGCATTGCCAAGAGCCGCAGCCTTGCCGAGCCATAAGGCAGCCGTCTGATGGTCGGCCTTTGAGCCTCGCCCGGCAGCATACATATCACCGAGATCATAATAGGCCCGCGTCTCACCTTTCAGGGCTGCTTTCTCAAGCCACTTGAGCGCCTCACCCTCGTCCTTTGCCACCCCCTGCCCGTCTTTATACATCAGACCCAGTTGAAACTGTGCCGGCCCGTAATCCTTTTCAGCCGACTTTCTGAACCATTCAACCGCGCCGGAGGGAGATTTTTTCACCCCTTTCCCGGCCAGGAGCGCCGTGGCCAACTTGAACTGGGAAACCACATGCCCCTGAGCGGCCGCTTTTGTGTACCATTCCATCGCCTTACCGAGGTCCTTCAAGGTGCCGCTTCCCTCTTCGTAGAATTTCGCCATATTGTACTGCGCCTTGACATCCCCGGCGGCAGCATCCTTGCTGATGATCTTCATTTCGATGACCGCTTTGGCTTCCGGATGACCCTGGTCAGCAGCCATCGTCCACCACCTGATCGTTTCATCGTCATCCTTTGCAACCCCGTCACCTTCCGCATACATGAGACCAAGTTCGTACTGGGCCTCGGCATGACCCTTGGTTGCGGCTTTTTTCAGCCAGTCAAGGGCGGTCGCAGGGTCTTTTTTCACCCCGTCCCCTTGCCGGTACATCCTTCCCATCTGGTACAACGCCTCGGGATGTTCATCACCAAGGGCCCTGGCATACTCGAACTGCGCCCCGACATGGCTTTTCTTTGCTGCCATACTGAAATATCTGACCGCCTTGTTCTCATCTTTTTTGACCCCGTCACCTTCCTGGTACATCTTGCCAAGTTCATACTGGGCATTTGCCTCGCCGGATTCAGCAGCTTTCATTATATCTTTCAATCTGCCCTTCACCGGGACTTCTTCCGCAGGAGCAGACACACTCCCGGAGTCCTCTTTGGCGACGGTAACACTCTCCACCTCGATCTTGTACTTCTTATAAAGATTGGCCCTGGCTTTTGAGTCTCCCTGCTGAGCAGCCAGTTTCCACCACTTCACGGCCTCATCATCACTCTGCGTAACCCCTTCTCCGTAGGCGTACATCGCACCCAGGTCATATTGCGCTTCGGAATACCCTTTTTCCGCCGACTCCTTGATCAGCTTAAATCCGGTGGCGCTGTTTTTCTGGACGCCCTCTCCATTCATATACATTTTACCGATCAGGTGACTTGCCTCCGGATTACCATCAAGGGCGGTGGCGAATTTATACTGGGAATCCACATGCCCCTGCATGGCCGCTTTCAGATACCATTGAACCGCGCCAGGAATATTCTTCGCCGTTCCAATCCCTTCCTCATATGCCCTGGCAAGATCGTGCTGGGCGGAAGCGTCACCCAGCTCGGCAGATTTTTTCAGACCCTGAATATTGTCTGCGCCGCAAACAGGGGAGACAGCTGCAAACAGGCCGACAGCGGCGATAAAGAATACCCCAAGCAGCATTCGATGTAATTTATGCGTTTTTTTTCTGCGCATTTTTTTCCCTTCCCCGATTCAACATTTATTATATGTAGTTTCCGTTACTACCTTATCACGATAACACCGACACAAATCAACAAGAAAATACACCTCCGAATCCGGAGAATGCATGCTATACAACCGGGCAACCCAGCGGCCAGGGACTCCCCCCCGACACTCATCCGGGACCGAACCTTACATGCCGGGCATTGCCAAGCGTCACTACCGATAAAATACCAATGCATTCTACTCCAACATTCAGTTTTTTCAGAACAGAATCTAATGTGCAAAATGAAAAAAAGAAAATAAAACACCTACTCTCGTGAAATTATTAAATTTTTTCTTAACATGGGCTTTTTTTTCTGGTAAAAGAGCTTAATGCGGAATAATAATCATTTCAATATGTTAGCCTTAAGTGATCAATTAAATGGTTTTCAGGGCTTGATTTCACAGACATCAATTGAAGCAAACCGGTGCATTGAAGTGGCCTGCGGGCGGGATGTTCACCCCCAACCACTCCGGCGCCCTGCTTATATAATGGAAATAATTACTGAAATTATTTAGAGACTTTTCTCACGAACATCAATGCCCTACAGAAAAAAGTTCCGGCAAGGAGAAAGAGGATGAATCGAAAAAGCGTTTTGATGAAATTGGCGTTGCTGGGGAGTCTCTCAGCAGCCATTTTCATGTCCGGCTGTAACTCGCAGGGGGTCGCGAAGCTGAAAAAAGCCACCCCGATCATTCCGATTCAGGAGTATGAAAAAATGCTCCTCGGCAAGCTCACCGCCGACTATGTCGGCAACGAGAACTGCCTGAAAGGATGCCACGACCACGACAAGCTTGCTCTCGACTTCAAATCAAGCACCATGGGCGACCAGCTGATCCAGTCATCATCTGGGATGATGATCGTCGACTGCGAATCCTGCCACGGCCCGGGCAGCGAGTTGATGGACGCCATCCAGGGCCTTGACGCCAAAAAAGATGCCAGCGAGATCATCAAGGCCCACAAGGAAAACCTTCTCGACCTGCCCAACCTGCCGGCCGGGGCCAAGTCGCTGATCTGCCTCAAGTGCCATACCGCAAACGCAACCTTTAATATCCACAACTGGAACGGCGGAATCCATGCCGGTAACGAAGTCTCCTGTTCGGATTGCCATCCGATTCACGGCAGTTCGGACCTGATCCTGCCACCCCGAGAAACTTCGGAAACTTGTATGGAATGCCATATTGAAGAGAGCGCCAAGTTCTCCCTGCCCAGCCATCACCCGGTGAAAGAGGGCAAGATCTACTGCACCGACTGCCACGACCCGCATGGTACCGAAAACCCGAAGCAGCTCAGAAGAATGACCGAGCGGGAAACCTGCGGCCGCTGCCACACCGAAAAAACCGGCCCCTTCCTTTACGAGCATGCCGACAACACCGAAACCTGCTCCACCTGTCACAGTCCGCACGGTTCAATCAACAAGAGCATGCTGAAACTGCCGGTGACCTTTCTCTGTAAGCAGTGCCACGGCGAACACCGTAATAGCGGAACTGACGACATCTCCGAAAAAAGCAGAAACTATACCAGGTGTACCGACTGCCATTCAAGTTTTCATGGCACAGACACTCCTGGCGTAAACACCGGGGGGGCTTTTACAAGATGAAAAAATTTATCTCACTTCTAACTATTGCTGCATTACTGAATCCGGTCGGCGCGACCATCTCCATCGCCGACTTTGGTGACATGAGTGATCAGGTTGAGTCAACCCTTAATATCTGGATTGGCGGCTACCTTTCTGAAACTGACAACACGGTAGTCCCCTCTTTTGCTGATAATTACTCACAAACCACTGCACTATTACCCGAAGCTGCTGGTCGGGTCGCCTCCAACAAAGCTGCCGAATACCATTCGCTCGACAGCTCACCCAGCGGCGGCATCCTGTTCAAGGACGCTCATGCCCCTAATCGTATCCACCTGGAATTTGACTTCGAGGACGAAGACAGCTGGTTTGGCGACCTCCGTTATTCCTACCAGGATTACTTTCTATTGAGGGTTCTGCCGCGACGCCTGCGCCACAACCTTGAAAGTCTCACCCTGTACGATTACGACCCGGCAGGTGGTGGCACAAACATTCAAATTCTTGATGACAGCAATACAGCGAGAATCATAGACTACGGACTGACTATGGATATCGACGAATATCGTGTTCGTCTGAAAACTCCGAATTTTCCATTACATATCTACAGTAACGGCGAGATTGTCAAAAAGAAAGGCATGAGGCAGAATCGTTTCCTGGGTGGTGCCGCTCAGTTTTCCAATAGGGTCAGGGTCTCCGAAGAACTAGATATCGATCAAGAGAAGCAGGAATTCACCATCGGCACCAACGCCCATCTTGGTCCGATCGAGTTCGACCTTTCGACCCAGAAAAGAACTTTCGAATCCGATGCCATCACCCCAATCTATACATATACATTTGGCGATAGCCCGCACCACGCTATCCCAAAGCTTGAGGCTACAACGAACACCTTGAAAATACACACCTCTCATTCAGGAAGGATATTTGCCTCAACCACGTTTTCCGAAATAGAGAAAACCAACGAAACGAGTCAGGCGGAAGCGGAAAATTCGCTGGGCTATGGTGAATTGGTCTGGCTGCCGGCCTCCTACGTCTCCTTCACAACCAAATACCGGCATCAAAAAAATGAGAACCAAGCCCCACTGACCGTTGATGCCATCGGCTCTGGCGGCACACTTGTGACCTATTCAGGTGTGGAACCAGGCGTTGATTCCACCACGGACACGGCAAGTCTAAGCGTAAGATACTCACAGATTCCAAGTACAAATATCAAACTTTCATATATCAACAAGATCAAAGAGGTCGATGACGCATCGGCCCTGATCTGGAGTCGCCCACTCAAACAGACCAGCAATATTTATGAAATGGGAATTACCAACTGGGCCATCCCCAAGGTTCGAGTTACGGCTAAAGCCCGTCACACTAATCTTGATCAAGATTTCGGACAGCAATACGGCATTGAGGCAGTATCTAACGATCCGGAAACGATCAACCACGGGAATCTGGGCATTACCTGGGTCATCTCACCGAAAGTTGCAGCCTTTATCAGCGGCATTGTAACCAAGGAAGAAACCGACGACCTGAGATTCGTTGGCCTTGATGAGCATCGAGCGGCTGAAGCTTTAAGGCAGCAGTATCTAGCCAGCATCGCATTTATGATAAATGACAAACTCTCAATTACCCCATCCTATACATATATTCTTGATCAGCATAAACGAGATATTATTTGGGAATCCACAATTGAGACTGCAGATCCTGACGGCACTACAACCGGCGATGTGACCGGTGCATTTATGGGTGTTTCTGATACTTCAAACCAACAGAAAGCCCACAATTTTTCACTTAGTGTAATGTATTCGCCAACCAAAAAAATGGATATCAACGCATCCGTCGACTTCACAACTACAGAAGGTACATATGAACCGACATCACCAGTAACTCTTTATAGCCGTACTAATGATGGAATTCTCGCCAATATTCCATTTTCCTATGATACTGCAGAAGCAGCTCAGTTCTCCTACACCAAGACCCAGGAAATCAACGTCAGGCTTGATACCGATTACGAGATCGGACACGGCTGGGGAATCGGGGTTGATGTGCAGTATGTCGACTGGAAGGATGACTCCTTCGACAACCCCTCGGACAGCACTTATATTGGCGGGCTGGTCAAGATCACCAAAACAATCTTCTAAAACGGGCTGCACACTGAAACCATGAAGAAAATTATTC
Source organism: Pseudomonadota bacterium (assembly GCA_018823285.1). Taxonomy (NCBI): domain Bacteria; kingdom Pseudomonadati; phylum Pseudomonadota; species Pseudomonadota bacterium. Next base: position 73,409 of record JAHJIQ010000045.1, on the reverse strand, counting down.
TTGGGATTATAGTTTTTTGGGCTGCGGTTGCACCCGGTGCGGCTTTGGCGGAGGTGGTGGGGGCGCTGATGCCCTCGCGGAACGTGCCATACTTCATGCTGGTCCATGATGCCTTTGTCAAGGAACTGAAGGCCCTGGGTTCCGATGCCGAGGTGATTCTGCAAAAGCCATCCGCCAATGAGCTTTCCTGGCGAAACGCCACCCGGAAGCTGATGGTATTGGAAGCCAAGGTGATCGTGGCTTACGGGTCCGATACCGCACTCGCCATCAGCACCGAAAACAAAACCATTCCGGTAGTATATACCGGCGCTTATGACCCCGAAGGCATGGGGGTCAATGCAGAGACGGTCACCGGGATGAGCGCGACCGTTCCATTAAAAGGGCTGATCGGCAACCTGAAGAAGATTTCCGATTTCAAAACCCTCGGGATCCTCTACTCAGGCACCGAGATGGGTTCGGTTCGCCAGATGGAATCAGCGGTCACCCTTGCCGAAGGGATGGGGGCAAAAATCCTCCGGATCAATACTGCTGAGGCCGACTTCTCTAATCTGCCGGATACCGATGCCATCCTGTTGACCTCTGCCGCAGAGATCAACCAGAAGAGCAATCTGGCGAAAATTATCGACAAGGCCAGGGCAAAAAAAATGGCTACCGCTTCAGTCCTTTGCGGCACCTGTGAAAACGGGGTCCTGATTTCACTTTCCGCCAACCCGGAACACCAGGGCCAGGGCGCGGCAAAGATGGTGGCAGCGATTCTGAAAGGCACCAAACCTTCAGATATCCCTGCCGACAAGACCCCTAAAGTTGAGATGACCATCAACCTGAAAGAAGCAAAAGATCTTGGCCTCAGCATCCCCTTTGAACTCCTGGGGACATCAAAGGTGGTCAAATAGTCATCATTTCAGATCTATCAATAAACTGATAAGTTATCATAAAGGGCCGGCGGAAAGACCTCCGCCGGCCCTTTATGTATTTCTGATGATGAGTCCGTCAATTGTAGTTCCCCACGGCAGATAAGCGCTAGACTTCGAGGCACGGTGAATCTCCGTATGGGAAGTTACTTACATCAGATTCGCTCACTAACCCCGCAGCAAGTAGGAAGCCAGCGACACTCCGGGCTGCGGGGAATGCGTTTCGCGATGCATGTTCACAACCCGTGACACTTCAGAAGCTTCCTCACCAATTTATAAAATCATCTTGAAACGGTGGGAACCCTGTCTGTTTTTTTGATGAATGGAAAGATACTCAGGGGTATGAAAAGTATAAAAGTACGGGTTATGCCTGAGCCGTCACCCCGGCATGATGTAAGCCGGGGTCGAGGACGGAAATGAAATCTGAAAACAACTGAAGATGAACACAAGATTTGCTCATCTTCAATTTGCAGTCACTCCATCAACTTGCAATCTCAACCCTGAATATCTCAAGCGGTTCTTTGCCGAAATCATCCCATTCAAACTCAATCTTGTAACTTCCGGGTTTGGTCAGTGAATCACTGATATCAATGGTGACAGGTTCCAGCTCTCTGTATGAAGAGACTTTATCTGCTGTTTTACTGAAATCAGCAGACTTCCATTTACCGATTTTGACAGGCCTGTCATTCTGATTAATCAGCCAGATCTTGCCAAAGGTATCATTGGAATGCCGGCCGGCGGCATAAAAAGTAAGCGTGGTTTTTTTGCCCAGTTTGTCAAGGTTGAAGGCATAAGCATAGTTCTTCCGGACAGATTTTGGCCCGGCAATTCCCCTTGTTTCATCAACATGGGTCCGGGCACTGGTTCTCGCAGCGGCAGGTTTTTCGGCCGCAGCAGAAGAAACAGAAGGTACCGGCAATGCCGCCACCGGTTTCTCGACCGGCTTTGACGCAATAGCTTGAACAGGCACTGCGCCAGGCTTTGCGGTCTCCACGGTTATTGGTACTATTGTGGGTGCTGTTGTCGTCACAGGCTCAGGAACCGGTTTTGTGATCGGCCTGGTCGCTGCTACCGGGAGTGGTTTCGGGGCAGCAGGCCTGAATTCCGGCGGCGGGGGTACGGGATGAGTTTTGGGAACCACCGGTTCAGGTGCCGGTTTGGCTTCCACCCTCACAGCTTCCGGTACGACAGCCACCGGTTCTTCAGTTACAGGTTCCAATCCGGTCCTTACAATGGGCACCGGGACCGCTTGCGGGGCTGGAGGTTTGGCAACCGGAGCCACCGGTTCAGACTTTACAGCAGCCACCGGAACCGGCGATTCGCTCAAATCTTCCGGGACACGGCTCCCCCCCTTAACCATTTGGGGAGGAGGATCAATAAAAGCGGGTTCCTCGACCACAGGGGCAGATTCGATTTGTTTCTCTACCCTCCGGACAGCTTGAGGCGGAACTTTATCCGGCTCCGGCAGAGGAATAGCGACGACGGGGACAATATTCGGCAAAGAAAGCGGCACTACCGGCGGCGGCACCTGGACAAGAGGTTTCGCTGACTGTTCAGTCTCAACTTTCTTTTTTTCCGCAGTAACTGCCACCGGCTCAGATTCCCGAACAGGTATTGGAGTAACCGGAGGTAGTGGTTTTACTACAACCGGTTTTTCTTCTTCAGCACTTTCCCGGGAAGCAACAGGGGCCGAAGAGAACACCGACTGGACAACTGATGAATCCGCAAGCTCTATCCTTGCTTTCCTTATTTCACTTCTGACCGCATTGACACTGTTTCTGGTCTGCATATTACTGCGCAGATTGTTCTCAAGAGAGGTCAGCGCCTGAACATACTCACGGAGAAGATCGCTTGTCCCCTGCCGACCGGGCAATCCATCTTTTCTGGCGATGAATTTCTCTCGAAGAGCGATCAGTTCCGGCGGTTCCTTGTATTTTTTATCCTCGTCCCCGGAAGATGGCGCCGGTTGAGACGCCGCGTCATCACCAGCCACGCCGGAGGCAATCTTGCTGTTCACTTCACGCAATTCCTTGCGGACTTCATTCACCTCGGATCTGCTCCGCATATTGCTGAGCATGTTACTTTCAAGAGACGTGAGCTGCCGGGCATACTCCCTGAGAATATTGAGCTTTTCACCGGCACTCCCCGCCCCTTCCAACTGAATCGCGTAAGAGCTCTGAATTTTGATCAACTCGGGTGGGGCAGCAGCACTGGCTTCCATTATCGGGAGGATGAGTGCTAGCAGGGAAACCTGGAACAGCAGCAGATATTTGTTGGTTCGCATTAAAAATCTCCAAAATGAATCTGAACAGACAAAACAGACCGGTGCTCACTCCAAAAAAACGTTATTCCACCTAAATACCAAGGCTTACAGATAATAACATCATCAAAATCAGAATGTTAGATAATTCTACACCCCCATGACAGATTGCCTGGGGTCAATATCACTCTACCCCCCTGACTATTTACAATTTTTCTATATAACATATTGTATTTACTAATCAAATCAAATAATTACAAGATAACGGCAGAGCAATCGCTCAACACAAAACATCCTCCGGCTTTGTTTTGTTTTTTTTATTGTTAAATTATGTTGTTCCGCAAGTCATCTAACAATATTTCCCGAGGGAACCCGAATGAAAAGCTATCGCAAGGAATTATGGTTCCAGATCCCGTCTCGAAGAGGGCTGGTCAACATCACTCCGCAAGTTGAACAATGCCTGCGGGAAAGCGGCATCAGAGAAGGCCTCCTGCTCTGCAATGCCATGCACATCACAGCCTCGGTCTTTATTAACGATGACGAATCAGGGCTGCATCACGATTATGAAGTATGGCTCGAAAAACTGGCCCCGCATGAACCTGTCTCCCAGTATCGACACAACGGTCATGAAGACAACGCCGACGCCCACCTCAAACGTCAGATCATGGGTCGGGAAGTGGTTGTAGCCATCACCGACGGGCAGCTTGATTTCGGAACCTGGGAGCAGATTTTTTATGGAGAATTTGATGGCCGGAGAAAAAAACGGGTCCTGGTTAAAATCATTGGTGAATAAACAAAGTATCCAGCAATTCACCATCTTTGATTGACTTCCATTCGATATCTTTCAGAAGCAGGTTGTTTAGTAATTAATTAAACGCTTGTATTTCGCCATAATATTTTATATAATGACCGTTTGAAAACTGCAGTAGTTCGCAGGCATTCTCATGCCATTCAACTTACCAAAGGGGGGAAAACCTGAATGAGTCTCCGCAATCAACTCTGCGCCCTTTTCCTGCTGGCCACATTCACTGCCATCACCGTGCACCCTGTTCATGCCGCCGATCTGAACAACCTGGTCTTGATTCAGAAAAAATTTGCGGCATCCATCAGACCCCAGTTTGAGGCATATTCCCGGGAACTCTCAGAGCTGGAAAAAACCATCGCCGGTCAAAGCGACAATACCGGTCTGACCGAAGTTCGAAACGAAATCCAAAGAGTCGACGTTCAGCTGAAAAGCCTTACCGCCCTCGCTAACTACCAGCCTGTGGTCAATCCTGCCGTCGCTCCAGAACCGGAAAAGACTCCTGCCCCGGTTCTCACGAAAACTATCGAGAAGGCGCACCAGCCCACAACCCATGTCAACAACACCAAGGGTTTTGCCGGAGCCCCGAAGTTCTCCAAAAACAACATCTATTCCTTCAATCTCCCGGAAACCGGCAAACAGAGCAATCTGACTTTTTACGCCACCGGACGCCGGTCGGTCGAAACAGAAGGGCTGGTATGGCTGATCGGACCGGACGGCAAGAAAGAGAAGGTGACAAAATGGAAAGCAAAAGATTTCAAGTCGTCGGCCACGGAAATAAAATCATATGAGAAACTCGACCCGATCACGGAAGACATTTCGGATCTTGTTGCAGAACCCGGACAATACAAAGTTGAGTTCGAATGGACCGGAGGCATTGATCCGCTCGTGATCTTCCGGGTTGAATTGACCTCCTGATCCATTACACTCATTCCGTACGCAATACAAAAGAGGGGGCGCCGTTTTCATAACGGCGCCCCCTCTTTTTTTTTAACTTTGCCCCTCAGCAGATAGCGACTTCGCTGAGCAGAATCAGCATGATGAATACCCACAGCTGATACACTGATTGCACCCGCCACTTCTTCGCAGTGAAAGCTTGCCACAGGAGGGACAGGAGGTGTAGGTGGATGGTTCCACATAGGGTGCCGGATCACCCTCAACCTCATTTTCCGAGCACTTGTCGAGAACCTTGGCAAGCGCAGCGGGAATTGAATAGACCCTGCCGATATTGCCGTTCACCCAGGCGCCATCGGATGAAATATCTTCAAGTGTTCTGGCAATCTTGCCAACCAGCCGGTAGTCGTGCTGCAGCGCAACTGATATGACCCGACCCAGGGCTTCGCTCATTCCATGCAGCGTTGAACCGGACTTGGTCGTGTTCAGGAAAACTTCCCGGACATGCCCCTGATGTCCTCGGTTGGCGGTGATATAAAGCGGGGCCGGGCCACGCCATTTAAATGTGCTGCCGGTTCGTTCGTCGAGATCGGTGAACTCCCTGGCACATTCCGCAATCTTCCCGGTCTTGTCGGAGAGTACTCCTTCCATGGAAGAATCACGGAACATCGTAATCCCTTTCAGGTTGCTTTTCCGGGCATACTCCAGAAATTTGCGGATGTCGGCAACTGTCGTATCGGCCGGCAGATTGATCGTTTTCGAGACGGCCGTATGGTTGAATGCCTGACACGCCTCAAGGATCCGGATCTGCTGATAGGGATCAATCTCATGGGCGGTCTGGCTCTTGACCCAATCGAGTTTGTCTTCAGTGTATGAATAGAATTCAAGCGGCACCAGCGTAAATTCTTTCCAGGACTCATCGATATCCTTGACCTTGCGGGTCTGAATCATGGAAAAATAGGGTTCCACCCCGGTACAGGCGACCCGCATCAACTGGGAAATCGATCCGGTAGGCGCCTGTGAGGTGGTGACGGAGTTATACAACCCGCCCAGTTTCCTCAGAGTGGCAAAAATTGTCTCGGTTCTGGCAAGCCACGCATCCCGCGCGCCAATCTCGGTTTTTATAAAGGCCAGCGCTTCATTCTCGATCTTCTCAACGTATTTTTCGTTCCATTTCTGCGGTTTTAAAATCCGGCCCTGTTCCTTGCTGAAATCTGCATATTCAAGACTTCCCTGCATGGAACCGAGCATCAGGGCGAGCTGGGTCGCCTTGGCAAAAAGCGGCGCCTCATGCTCATCGGCATAGGAGACATCAAAGTGGTTCATCGAATGATGCAGACCGGTAAAACCAATCCCGATCGGACGGAATTTAAGCGTGTTCTTCTCGATCCTCTTGATCGGAGGGAAGCCGCCCATATCAAGAATCTCGTTCCCGGCAATCGCCGCAATTCTCGCCGAATCAAAAACCTTTTCCAGGTACTCGTCCATCGTTTTAGCAAGGCATTTCGGCAGACTGACGGTAAGAAGGTTGCAGGCCGTATCCTTGGTTGACAGATATTCTCCACACGGATTGGAGAATACCGGATTGTGAATGGCCGGAACCGGTGTGTTCTCCATACTTTTCTTGGTGAACAGCAGCCCCGGATCGCCCGACTTCCAGATGTACTCGGCAATGGTCTGCAGGAGTTCCTCATTTTCCCAGAATTTATCATCGGTCACGTTCACGGAAACATTACAGCCGGTATATTTTCCTGGATTATCGCCTTTGAAGCTGATGAAGTCTTTGATATCCTTGATATCCCAGTCCGCCTGGATCATCAAAGCCCCGCGGCGTTTCCCGCCCTGGCTGATCCGCGCCGAGAGATGAGAAAACCCCTTGGCAAAAGAAACCGGCCCGGAAGCCGTTCCCTGGCCGTTATCGACGATCGTGCCGCGGGGCCTCAGGTTGCTGACATCAATGCCGCCACCACCGGCATGCTGAAAAATGGTAACCAGGTCTCTTTCCATGTCAAAAATCGCATCGGTCGAATCAGCAACGTCTCCGAGGGGGTAACATGAATAGTATCCTTTCCTGGCAGTATACTGGTTTCCGCCGTTCATCAGAAACGGAGTTGCGGTAATGATCCGCCCCATCGACAAGGCTTTACCAACATCAGGATGGGCGAATTGACCACTGACCCGGATCATCACCTGGGAAAAGTCATCCTCCAACGGTCCGCCGGTTTTAGGGTCCCGGACAGAATAACGGGCCTGGACGAGATATTTTTCGAAACGTTCCCATTCCTGCAGGGCTTCATCGTAAGAGATCGGCAGTTCCATTGATAACTCCTTGAATATATTGATGATTTTTTCCTGGAAACGACAAGACACCGGCAAAAGATTTTCTGCTGGTGGATGTGCTTCTGATGATTGAAAATCATACCAGAAAACCGCATTTTCACGAAGTGAAAAAATCAATTCCGCAAATAAAATATTAACTTATTGATTTTACTAACTAAAATCATTTCACGATCATTACCAAAACCGTTTTCCGCGATTTCGGCATACTATATATATACATCCCGAAAGAACCAACAACACTACTTGTTGTATACTCGTTTATTTTCACGGGCAGGTTGAGACCATCATTTACCGGGTGTATTTCCACAGACCTGTTGTCGAAAATTGATAAATTCTTATAAAGTCACATACGTCAAGATTGGCCAACGACAGATCAAAGAAAGAGAGGCGCTGGCCGCTCGTCTCGTGCTTTTACGAAACCGGCAAAATTGATGCTCCCCGCAGCAGGTAAGAGCCGGACTTCGAGCCACGGAGAGTCTCTGGAGGAGGGTTGCCTGCATCAGATTCGCTCACTAACCCCGCAGCAGATAGCGCAGACTTCGAGCTGCGGGAAATGCCTTTCGCTGTGCATGTTCAACACCTGAAGAGTGGGCGGAAGGCATCCGAAACGGGGGAGGATAAATCCTTTGGCGGATGACCCGGTGGAAACAGGTCAATCCTGGCGGGGCATCGGCAGGCGGATAACAAAGAGGGCGCCGCCTTTGTCATTGGTTTTCGCAAAAATATCACCACCGTGGCGATGCACAATCTTTTTGCAGGTGGTAAGCCCCACCCCGCTCCCCTCATATTTTCCCTTGCCATGCAGCCGGACAAAAGGGTCAAAAATCCTGTTCTGATCTCCCGGATCAAAACCGATCCCATTGTCGTCAACCGTAATTTCACAGACTCCCTTCTCAACTGTACGGCTTTTGATGCAGACCGACAACGGCACATCTTCCCGGCGATATTTAATCGCATTGACAATCATATTCTGGAAAAGCTGCCGGATCTGCACCGGATCCCCGTCCAGTCGGTGATGAATCTCAATACTGATCCTTGCATCGGCATCCCTGATCATTTCTTCCAGATCAGCGACCACATCCCTGACCAGTTCATCCATATCAAGTGACTCAAAGACCCTTGTACTTGTGGTTACTCTGGACATCTCCAGCAGCGCATCAACAAGTTCCCGGGATTGCCTGGCCGCCTTGACGATCCGTTTCAGATATTCATTGCCCCGTTCGTCAAGCGCCAGGGAATATCGATGCAGTAATTTCTCTGCAAAAGCCGTGACCAGCATCAGAGGTTCTTTCAAGTCATGAGAGGCGACGTGGGCAAACTGCTCCAGTTCGGCATTGGACCTTTTCAGGGACGCGGTCATCCGGACCAGCTCCATCTCGATCTGTTTCCGCTCCGATATTTCCACCTTGAGCCTCTCGTTTGCCTCTAGAAGCTCTTCCGTTCTTTCATCGACGAAATCCTCAAGCCAGCACCGATAGTCATCAAGCTCTTCTTCGATACTCTGGAGTTCCGAAACATCCCACAAAAGACCGTCTGCAACCTGCTCTCCTTCAACCTCGATGACCTTATCGGCCCGGTCATGAAGCCATATCCAGGCGTCATCATCCCCTCTGAACCGGTACTTGATGTCATATCTTGCACCTGAGGCAAATAACAGCTCATAGGCTTCCCGCACCTGTTCAATATCGTCCTCATGCACCCTCTCAAACCGGTCTCTGCCGAGAAGACGATGCATCGCGGTATGGCAGATTTTCTCCAGATTTGGACTGGCGAAGATCAGACGTCCTGCCCGGTCGGCGCGCCAGGTCACATCGGGGAGATTTTCGATTAAGGAACGATATTTCTCTTCGCTCTCACGCAAGGCCGCTTCAAATCTTTTGTAGCTGGTAATATCCTCAAGAATTACAATGCCGCCCCGCCCCCCGTCTTCAATAACCCCGAGAGAACTTCCACCGAGCCTGACGGTCCTGGTTTCCGAATCTTTGCCCCCTTGAACCGGCACCGTGATCTCGATTTCAAAGTTTGAAAAAGAGCCACCGGTTTGGATCATCTCCTCAAGGGGGCAGTCATCACAGAACTTCCCGCCGATTATTGAACCGCAGGTCGAACCAAGCACGGCTCTCGGTTTTAAGCCGAAAAAAGAGGTGAAGGCTGGATTGACATCGATAAAGCGAAGCTTCTCATCAACCACAAAAGCCGGCTCACTCATCCGGTAGAAGACCGTGGCATATCGTTTTTTCTCCCGCAGGATAAAGCGCCTGCTCTCCTGGCGCTCCCGGTGATACCACTGGTTCTGATGCCGGAGCCATTCCCTGACGACTCCGTCGACCAGACCGGCGAAAAAACCTTCGGTAGCGAGAATAGCTGAGCGGACAGTGACCGGATCTTTACCGGAATCAAAAACAATCTTGATGAAATGTTCTTTTATCAGGTTGCAGCAGGACAGAATATTCGGCAGCGCGATGCTGTCCTGCCAGAATTTTTGGACAATTCTTTTGTCGGAAGAAGTGAGACGGCAATGAAGTTCCGGGGATGGCGAATCAGCGTCCACGGTCCCAAGAACCCGCGGCAATCGCTGGCGGGCAAATTTGAATAATTCATTTCGGGCGAGATTTTCTTTACTGACCGGATCATCGGTTGCGCTGCAGCAACTTATTTCTCCATCGTGTGCGGGAGGCTCAGAGCTTTCTACAGCGCTTATGATCCGTAAAAGATCAGCCATACTTTTTTCTTTCCCTCTCTCGCATGATCAACCTGAGAGGAGATTTGTCAAGACCGAGACCATCCCTGAAGCGATTGGCCAGGAAGCGGTAGTAGGAAAAATGGACACCCTTCGGATAGTTCACAAAAAGAACAAAGGTCGGCGGACGGGTGGCAACCTGGGTCACGTAGTAGAACTTCAGCCTGCGGCCTTTGTGCATGGGAGGGTTATGTTCCTCCACGGCCTGCTGCAAAACCTTGTTGAGCCGATTGGTGGTGAATTCCAGGGAGAACTGTTCAAAAACACCTCTGATTGCCGGGAATATACTGCCGACTCCCTTACCGGAAAGGGCGGAGAGCGTTAAAGAAGGGGCATACCCGATGAACCGGGTCGCCTTGTCGACATCATCTTTTATCCAATCCTGCCTCTTTTTGTCACCTTTGACCAGGTCCCACTTGTTGATCACCACAATACACGCCCTGCCCCGGTCAAATGCATAACCGATGACCTTGGTATCCTGCTCCGTTATTCCCTCGCCGGCATCAATGAGCAACAGCGCGAGATCACAGCGCTCCAGGGCGGAAAGAGCCTGCATCACGCTGAATTTCTCAAGCTTCTCACTGACCTTGCCCCGCCTCCTGATCCCGGCGGTGTCGATCAGCAGATATTTTTCACCATCTTTTTCAAACAGGGTGTCAACTGAATCCCGCGTGGTGCCGGGAACCTCGGAAACAAGCATCCTTGCTTCCCCGAGGAGCCTGTTGATCAGAGAGGATTTCCCGACATTGGGGCGACCGATGCAGGCAACCGAGATCGCACCCTCAGCCGGATCATTCTGCTCGGCAGAAGGGGTCACAAGAATTTCCAGCAGGGCATCCATCAGGGTGCTTATTCCATAACCGTGGGCAGCGGATACCGGCCAGAGCGTGTCGATCCCGAGCTCATAGAACTGCGGGACCAGCAAATCTTCGGCTTCCGGGCCATCGACCTTGTTGACCAGAAAGAACACCGGTTTGCCTGATTTGCGCAACGATTGCGCCACCAGAAAATCCTCGTTTGCCAAACCCTCACGCCCATCGAGAAGGCAGAAAACCACATCAGCCTCCTCAACAGCGAGCCAGGTCTGCTGCCGCATCCCATCAACCACCCGGGCCTGAGCCTCAACCCCGATTTCCCTGGGAAAGGCCATTCCGGTTTCACCATCTTTCGTCGGCGTCGGTTCAATGCCTCCGGTATCCACCAGGATAAACTTCTGCCCCTGCCACTCTATCTTTCCATAATGTCGGTCTCTGGTGACACCGGGGGTCGAGTCGACAATCGCCTCTTTCTTCCTGGCGAGACGGTTAAATAACGACGATTTGCCGACATTGGGCCGACCAACCAGCGCAACTATTGTCAAACGATCTGATTTCATTTCTTTATCCTATAATTCATAATCTGAAAAAACAACGTAAAGTAAAGGGGAAAGGTCGGGACTACTGCTGAAACTCCGGGAGTCTACACGCCCAGATGATTTTCAAAGCCGGCGACCAGCGCCTGAAGGCAAGAAAACCTGCTGCCGGCAGGACGCGCGAGCATTTCCAGAAGAGACCGGGCTGCCGGCCTCAGATATTCCCGGAAAAAGGGCTTTCCTTTTTCGGTTGAAAGGAATGCGAACGCCCCCAGAATCTGCAGGTTGCGCTGCATGGCCAGCCAGTAATATCCTTCCACAAATCCGGCCCGGTCAAGAGGGATCAGCTCCGCCGCCCGATCAAGATAATACTCCAGAAGCACGTCCCTGACCTGCGAAGAGAGCCCTGCATATGGATCAATCAAAAGCGAAGCAAGATCGTATCCCAGGGGGCCGAACCTCCCTCCCTGGAAATCAATGAGCCTCAGCCTGCCGTTTTTGATCATGATATTTCTCGATTGGAAATCACGGTGCAGGAAAAATTCCGTCGACTGCCCACCGGCGAATTCGGAAAGGAGGATGAACTCCGCCTCCAGTTCCTGCGGCATGTTTTCGATTCCCATGATCTTCCGGCAGCAGGAGTCAAAAAAATAACCCGACTCCCGCTGCAGCATGGTCTGGCGATCATAGAGCGGATTATCCCAGGCCAGTTCCGCCTTGAACCCCCGATAACCATTGATCTGCATATTCACGAGCAGGTCAACGGCTTCCTTGTACACCCGCACCAGCTCACCCATCTCGACCAGTTGGGATATCTGATGGTGGAGCAGGATTTCACCGAGGTCTTCACAGAGGATTGACCCGGTTTCCGGATCATAAGCGATCATCTCGGGAACCGGCACCTCTCGCTCCTGCAGATGTCTGCCGATGCGCCAACCGGAACAGGCTTCCTTTTTTCCTTCCGCCCGGTTCAGGGCCGGCAGAATGATCATTATTGATGCCTGCTGAGAACTTGCCCTGATAAACCTCCGGTCCGAGCCATCACCCTTGAGCAGCGCAAAGAAACAACCCCGTGGAGGAAAACCGGACTCCCGGAGCAATGCCTCAACCGCAGAATATTCATGGCTTTCCATGATATCTCGAAGTTCAACCGACAACTATCGCATCCTCAAGAAAGGTTCCCTTTTCAATGACCGCTCCATCCCAGATCACCGATCTGGCGATATGAACCCCGTCTCCGATTCTCGCCCCGGTCCCGATACAGACCCAATCTTCAAACACAACATCTCGGCCGATTGAAACATCTGGCATGATCATTTTTGGTCCGGAAAAGGGGCCGATTGTCTCCTGCAGAAATGATGGGGCTTTTCCGGCAAGCAAATCCCGGTGCAGATTCAGATAATCCAAAGGCGTCCCGATATCGGTCCAGAAACCATCTTTCATTTCGATGGCGGCAATTTCATTTTTCCCGGATGCCGACAATTCCCGGTAGAGATCAATGACATCATAAAAAGAATCCTGCGGGATACTCTTCAAGATTCCGGGATCTATAACATGGATGCCGGTAAAGGCGAGTATTCTCTGACCTGATTCAGGGGGATTCTGCACCGCGGCGCGAAATCCTCTGACAAACCCATCTCCGGAAACCACGACATTGTTGAATCGTGGATAATCATGGACAACCAGAGACACCGGACACCCTGATTCATTATGGGACTGGACGATCCGGGAAAGATCATAGGAATGAAGAATATCCCCGTTTACGATCAGGACCGGCCCGTCGTTAAACTTCGGCTGCGCTTTTCGCAAGCCGCCGCCGGTGCCGAGGATCTCTTCTTCAAGCTGCAGAAAAACTCCCGGGACATGACCGAGCAGGGAAACAAACTGTTCACGCAAATGATGTGCGTTCACGACCACCCGGGAGAAATCTTGACGGTGTAATTGCTCCAGCAGATACACGATGAGGGGTTTACCGAGAACCGGGAAAAGAGGTTTGGGACGATGCCCGGTGTAAGGTTTGAGCCTGGTGCCCAGGCCGGCTGCCAGGATCATTGCCTGCATAATTTTTGCCCTTTCAGAAACCGACTCAGAATTCGAGTCGGCCGTCCTCCTGCTCTTCAACACCAACGACGATTATTCCTGCCTGATTGGCTCTCTCGATCATCGCTTCTGCATCAAACAGCAATGCCTGCCCGGCTTCAACAGCAAGAACAGAAGCCCCTACCTCACGCATGCTCTCGATGGTTTTGACCCCGATTGCCGGCAGGTCGAAGCGGAAATCCTGCCCCGGCTTCTTGACCTTTACGACAACGCTCTTTTCCTTGCCAAGGGATCCGCCTCGCCGAATCGCTGCATCAGTCCCCTCTATCGCTTCAACCGCCAGAACGGTTTTATCCCGGACCACAACACATTGCCCGATATCGAGCTTTCCCACAGCTCTGGCCATCTGCCAGCCGAAAATGATATCCTCGGTCTGCTCAGGCGACGGCGAAAGATTCGTCAGCACCCCTTTCGGGAAAAAAAGTTTCTGCAGATACAGTGTCGATTCCAGGATTTTTATCCCCTCTTCTTCAAGGGCCTCGGCCACCGCCCTCAGAATCGAGTCATCCTGTCTGACCTTGAGCCTGTTCCAGAGGGCAAGCCCTTTCAAATCGGGCAGAATGTCCTTGAAAATCCTGGTTTTGGTAATGGTGCCAAGAAGAACTGCCTCATCGACTCCTTCACCCCGAAAAAACTTGATGATCTTCCCCAGCTGCCCGAGTTTAACCCAGCATACCTTGTCAGCCGCATCCTCCAATTCAGGACTCGACTCACCTTTATGGGCCGCAATCATGACCTGACGTCCCTGTTCTCTGGCCGCACGGGCAAAGAGTATCGGAAACTGGCCACCTCCGGCTATGATTCCAATTTTATTCATCACTTGAATAGGACCTGACCACCCCACGCTTTGATGCCCTGATGAAACCGACCAGATTTCTGACCAGCTCGCTGGTGGAGTATTCACTGATTGCCATGTCCAGCGCCTCCTGGAGGAGAAGATTTTCATCCGAGAAGATGATGTTGAATGCCCCCCGAAGGTCTTTGATGTCATTGGAAGAAAAGCCACTGCGCTTCAAACCGATCCGATTGATTCCGGACACCCGCATCTGGTTTCTGGTGCCGGCCACAATTGTATAGGGAGGAACATCCTTGGTGACACCGGACATCCCTCCTACATAGGAATAGCAGCCGATGTTTGTAAATTGATGAACTCCGACAAAGCCACCGAAATTCGCGCGGTCACCAACCGTAACATGACCACCGAGAGTGGCCGCATTCGCCATGATCACATGATTGCCGACATGGCAGTCATGGGCGATATGGCTGTAGGCCATAAGCATATTGTTATTGCCAATGGTTGTTTGCCCGCCACCTTTGACGGTTCCCCGATGAATCGAGACATATTCCCTGATCTGGTTATCGTTGCCGATTTTCAGAGTCGTCGCCTCGTTCCGATAACTGATATCCTGGGGAGCATCACCAATGTTGGCGAACGACCCTACATGGTTCCCGGTCCCGATTTCAGTCAGTTCGTTAATCACCGCATGGGGGCTGATCACGGAATTCGCACCAATTCTGACACCTGCTCCGATAACGGCATACGCGCCAACCTTTACCGACGGATCCAGCTCCGCATCCTGATCCACGACTGCTGTGGGATGTATATTCATAATGTATCCTGAAATTATTCGTAAATGAGAAATGGGGAATAGAACTTCTTTCTGTGATTATCCGAAAGCTGCCATCAGACCGCTCTGGGCAACCAGACTGTCTTCGACAAAAACCTCTGAATACAGCTTTATAAACTGGCCCTTCCGTTTGACAACCTCAACCTTGATGATCAGCTGATCACCGGGAACCACCTTTTTTCTGAATCTTGCACCATCAAGACCGGTAAAATAGAAGATCTTGTCACTCAAATTTTCCTGATCGGTCAGATACGCCAGCACACAACCGACCTGGGCCATACTCTCCAGGATGAGGACGCCGGGCATAACCGGCTCCCCGGGAAAATGGCCCTGGAAAAAAGGCTCGTTAATGGTCACATTTTTCAGGCCGACAATATTCTTCCCCAGCTCACACTCCAGAATCCGGTCAACCAGTATAAACGGGTACCGGTGAGGCAAGAGGTCGAGGATCTTCTTCACATCAATACATTCTTTCCCAGACTCCATTTATTCACCCTTCTGATAATAAGTTACATATGCGCAGACAAGCTGCCCAGCTTAAGCTTTATCTCCTCCCTGCCAATCATCAATATCTAATCTTTAAATACCCGCCCTGAAAGGAAACCGGGGATCAGAAAAACTTTCAGGAATCAGTCTTCTGATCCATCCGCAAATAGTGCGGCCAGTTTCTTTTTTATCTCCCTGACATCCTTGATCAGATCAGGCAGTTTGTGAAATGAGGTGCTTGCCCTGAGCCATTTTCGGTGAGGGATTGCCGGAAAACCGGACACAATGGCGCCATCTTCCAAGTCACTGGTGACACCGGATTTGGCTGCAATGGTGACCCTGTTTCCGATTTCAAGGTGACCGCTCAGAGCAGCCTTTCCTCCCATTACCACCCCATAGCCGAGACGGCTGCTCCCCGAAATTCCTACCTGGGAAACAAGGATTGAATTCTCACCAATCTCGACATTATGAGCAATCTGGACAAGATTGTCGATCTTGGTTCCACGTCGGATCCAGGT
This sequence comes from Pseudomonadota bacterium, assembly GCA_018823285.1. NCBI lineage: Bacteria > Pseudomonadati > Pseudomonadota > Pseudomonadota bacterium. The sequence continues at coordinate 57,379 of JAHJIQ010000045.1, read as the reverse complement.
TTTGCCGAATGTGGCGCGATCCACACAGACATTGGCCCCGATTTCCACATCGTCATCAATCTGCACAAAACCGACATGGGGCCGCTTGACATGGTTCCCGTGCCGGTCATGGGCATAACCAAAACCATCGCTCCCGATCACTGTCCCGCTGTGGATAATCACCCTTTCACCAATCAGCGAACCGGCAAGTACCGTCACATTGGGATGTAAAAATGTGCCATCTCCGATACTGACACTATCACCAACAACGGTTCCAGGACCAATTGTTACCCTGGAGCCAATTCTTACATTGTTGCCGATAACAACCATTGGCGAAATCGTCACTTCAGCAGCTATGGAACACTCTGTGCCGACAAATGCTCGGTCGGAAATCCCCGCGGCGACAAATTCATCGCCAATAAAATGGCGATGAATAATCGCCGCAGCCAAAACTGGATCGTCAACATAAATAACAGGGATTTCACAATGCCCAAAAGCTCTAGGAACGATCAGGGCCGACGCATTTATTTCTCCCGCGGCCTTGTTCTTATCCACCAGGAAAGAGATTTGGCCTGCAGTAGCTGAACCGATATCCGCCAACCCTGTCAGAACTACATCCGTGCTCCCTGCCCACTCTCCATCAACCATGGCAGCAAGTTCAGATATATGCGTGGCTGTTTTACCCATAGAGATAGATACTTATAAAAATTAGTGCTATTGGGCAAGACAATTAAGTCCTATCTGCCATCTCTCAATTCTTTCAAGACTGCCCTACCCGTGCATATAATGCGAACAAATTGAAGCTTCGCGTCAAGGAATGCATCATGTTGAAGGGTGCTGTTATCAAATCATCAAATTTAAAAAATCTTGCAGGGAGACAACAAAAAACGGGCAACTCCGACAAGAAGGAGTTTACCCGTTTGGGGATAAAAATCGGAGTGTAGATGTTTATTCGTTAATCCTGTCTCTCAAAATTCCGGAAGGTTTAAACGTAACCACCTGCCTTGCATCAAGTATCAGATCATCTCCAGTCTGGGGATTACGCCCCCTTCTGGATTTTTTCTTTTTCACGTTGAATTTCCCAAAACCGCTGATAAGCAGGTCTTCTCCGGTCACCAGACATTCCTTTGCAATCTCAAGAAACGCCTCAACCGCCTCAGCTGCCTCAGCCTTGGTTAAATTGTGTTTTTGATAAACACTCTGAACAAGATCAGCTTTTGTCAGGGTCATGTCCCACCTACTTAGAAATTAATACCACAGCTAAGTTACTAGAATTACTAATATATGTCAAGAATTCACACTTGGCATCCTTTACGAATACCGGTTATTTGACAACGTTTCCCATCTCGAAAATCGGCAAATACATGGCGACAACCAGACCGCCGATCATTCCTCCCAGGAACACCATCATGAATGGTTCGATCATGGCCGTAAGATTCTCAACGGCCTGGTCTACTTCTTCGTCATAGAAATCAGCGATTTTTTCCAACATGGCATCAAGGGCGCCTGTAGATTCACCTACACTTATCATCTGAACAACCATGCTCGGGAAGACACCCGTTTCCTCAAGAGGTTCGGCGATTGACCGTCCTTCACTGATACTCTCGGCCACCCTGAAAACAGCCGTCTCAATGGTCCGATTACCGGCAGTTCTGGCAACAACACTCAGCGCTTCCAGTATGGGAACGCCACTCTGCAGCATGGTCCCCAAAGTTCGGGAAAATTTGGCAACCGCAACTTTTAAAATCAGATCACCAAAAACCGGAAGTTTAAGCATCATGGCATCAATCTTCCTGTTCCCGTAATCGGTCTTGTAAAGTTTCTTGAATCCGAAAATCAGCAGCCCGATTAAAGCGACTCCATAAATTATGTTGTGTTGCACAAATTTACTCATACCGACAACAATCTGCGTTGGAAGAGGAAGGGCCGCTCCGAAATCGGCGAACATTTTCTCAAAAGTCGGCACGACAAAGATCAGAATAACACCAAGAATAACAACTGATATGCAGAGGCATATTATAGGATAGGTCATTGCGCCCTTCACCTTCTTCTTCAGGGCCATGGCTTTTTCCATGAAAACAGCCAGACGGGCGAGAATGGTGTCAAGAATACCGCCAAGCTCACCGGCTTCGATCATATTACAGAAAAGATTGTCATAAATGTTGGGGTGTTTCTTCATTGCATCGGCAAAGGTCGTCCCGGTCTCAACATCCGACTTGATCTCCCTCAACACTCTTTTAAAAGTGGGGTTCTCCTGCTGGTTGGCAAGGATATCAAGACTCTGCACAAGAGGCAGACCGGCATCAATCATGGTCGAAAGCTGCCGGGTAAAAATCACAACATCCTTACCCGTAACCTTAGGCTGAAAAATGGGAATGTTTTCAAGGATATCTTTCGGTTTTTCCTTTACCTTGATCGGGGTAATCCGGATTTTTTTCAGATATGCATGGACTGCAGCTAAATCGTTTGCTTCGTACTGGCCACTTCGTTTATCACCGTATGAATTCTTACCTTTCCAGAAAAAAATAGGCATAAACCATTCTCCAGACCAATATACGCTAGGTTCGTCAGGGGTAACCACTGTATAGTCGCACAACAATACGTAAGAACAAATGCAGATATGTCGCTGCGCAAACTTCTTCGAAAAAAACACAGCAAAAGCACATCTCAAATTACAAACTGTTTTTCTTATATATTAATAACCCTTTAAAATCAATAGGATTTTTTTCAATAATATCATGTTAATAGATAATCTTTGGATCTCAATTTCCTCACAGCCTTTCCCCTTTAAACATAAATTATTCGAAGTCCCCAATAGCAAAACACCACACAAGACTACGCAAGTTACTAATATTATTGAAACAATTCGAAAAACAATCCGTCTTTCCCTGCTCAATATGCCCGAGATTAAAATTCCCAAAAAAACGTTGTTTATTAATTATTTAGACCGAAGCTTTTCATTGACAGATTCATATTTTTCTTTTATGAAGTTTCTTCTTTAGAAATCTCAAAGTTCAGAGCGTCTGGCTTTCCAGAATTTTTATTTACGAAGAATCAAAACACCGGGTAGAATAAATTCGTCCGGGTCATACGTCGGAGGTAGGGAAAATGGCGGCAAAATCAGAAAGCATCTCAGCTGAAGCCAATGCGAAATACACCAGCGGTCTTTTTAACCCGGTCATTGAGAAATGCGAAGGGTGCGAAAGAGTCGTTGCGGTTGAACAGACGAACTATTGTCACACTTATATATCGCCAGAAGCCAAATGGAAACTGGGGATCTGCAATTTTGCTACGCATGTGAAGCCGGAGATCATTACATCCAAGATCAAGGTCAATCCCCTTAAAGCTTCTAAAAGGGCAATGGCCAAAAAATAATCCGCTCCACTTTAGAAAAGTAATGATACACAGGGGACCTGCAAACCAGGCCCCCTTTTTTATTGTTCAGGCAATATTCAGTATCACAACTTTCCGAGTTTGGCTCATCTCCCGATAAAGCTGAGTTGAGCAGCTTGCCTGCTCGCACAAAACTTATACCCGAAGGGTGAAATAAAGGGGTTTCGGTGATTTGTTAGTGCCTGTGTTCCACAAGTATCCAGAAGCCAGGAGTCAGAAGTCAGGAGAAAAGCTTTAAAATCAGTCATTCTGGCTTCCGGCTACTGGCTTCTGGATTCTCATCATGGAATGTCACTACGACTTTGAACCATTTTGTAACAGCAAATCAACATCATAAGACATGTCGGAAAGTTGAGTCAGTATGATTCAATTTCTGAAAGCGACACCTGAATCATCTTCAGCAACAGGTTTGGCAACAGGGTAATCATCCATAGGGGCAGGACCATCTGGCGGTCGGTTTTTCATCTGGCCTTCGGATAAAGAATGCTTAAAATTTCTTCATCCATCATTATCTCTTGAAATCTCTTGTAATTCTTAGCGAACCCGTCCGGAATATCACTACTCGCAAGAACACTCTCCGCAGACCTCTCGAGAAGATCACCACCGCACTCGTTGATTGAATGGAAAACCCGATCAATCACCAGAAGAGGGCTCTTTTCATAAGGCGGGGGAACTTTTTTCAAAGCCGCCATCGCCAGTTCCCTGCTCGGTTTACAGATCATCCGGATGAGCTTGGGCACATCATAAATATCCGTACACTCCATCAGGAGCGGCAACAGCTCAACAGGAATCTTTTTAAACATCTCCTGTAAAGGTGCAAACTCCTCTCCTCCCTCTGCAAGAGCCTCTTCTGCTGAAGAGTTCGCTTCAAGAAACAGCTTTATATATGGAGTTATCTCTTCTTTAGACAGCCCATCTTTTCCGGAAAGACTCTTTTCTCTAATCCGATCAAGATTTCTTGAAAGCCATTCAATCTGCATTTCCGGGCTTCTGGCAACAAACGGCAGATACTTGTCGTACCATTTCCTCCGCCCACCATCTTTCCTGCTAGTCTCTTCCACAATTTCACCACGCGGAACAAGTGCTGAAGCCCATTTCAAATATAAAGACCTTTCCATAACTGCATCTGTCGGCAATCAAAATGTTCACGGACAGATCCTTCCTGCCTTGACCTTCCGATGTTTATCAGTCAATAATATAAAATTCAACTCCGGACATCAGTAAACTCCATGGACTTATGCCTATCACTCGAAAAAAACACATCCGTTTCATGGAACTGACTGCACAACCTTCCACCCCTCACCGCCAATTTTCTTCCATCATTGCAGACATTTCCACAGAATCCTTTTTCGCAGACAAAGCTATAACGACCTGAAGCGAGTAACACCGGGAACTGACTTAGCACTACCATAGAGCACCATACATTGAAGAGTTGAATACAGTGTGATCACTTTTCAACCGGTTGGATCCTCGTCTGTTGCAAACAACGCTCCCACCGTATTCTCTCTCTCTGCTTTCTGGCATTCATATAATCTACAACGACATTCACCGATCGGAGACACAACTCCTTAAAATACTCCTGGGAGTCATTCACACCAATTCGGCAGGAAGCAAGGAAACGTTTTTTGATAATTCTGGATACGCTTCTTTTGCAACTCTCTGGTCAACAGCAATAACATCTGGATCAATTTCATCAGCTATTTATTGGCACTAACACTTTTTTGCCAGTGGATAGAACCGGAGATCTTTTAAACCCTCTGTTTTCTCATAGAAAACCCAGGAATGTAACATATTGGACTCAACATTTCATTTGAACAAGTGTCGATAGCATGATAAGCTGGCTTTGTTTCATAAATAATTTGAACTAAAGCACTCTTCCTGCAAAAGGTTTACCATCCATAAACCTGCAAAAATTAATAACAGGGAGCAGGTTTGCTATCCCGTTCCGGCACGATCGGAGCTTAATATATAACATGCCATGTCAAGAAAAACACCTGCCGGCCCAGCCAATATAAGAACAACCCTGATTATCACCACCCTCATCCTTTCTGTCATTGGCGCCCTGTTTCTGAACTGGGAGTCAATAACCGAAACATTCTCCAACAAAGCTGCACTTGAAGAAAAAAAAGAACTTCAGGACGAGATAGAGAATTTAAGAAGAAAAAATGAAGAACTCGCGGTAAAACTTGTTGAAGCAGAAAGTCCCCCCGAAGAGGAGCCGATTGTCATAGATGAGAGATTGATCCCACCGATTAATCTCAACCAGAAAACCTGCGAGCAACTTGATGCCAGAATACAGCTTTTTTTCAGAGATCTTGACGACAAAGAATATTTTAAGTCATATGGCCTCAAAGAAAACAGCCACGATCACTTCAAAAAACTCATAGACAAACTGCTATCAAATCCGCCCATAGTTGTTCGGGAGACCGACAGCCTTTTTACCATTCTGACCAACACCGCCCATTTCTACAGGGTTCTCGGCAAAGACAATGTCCTGCTACTGAAAGACATTCTCACCCGTGAGTCCGATTCCCTCGAGCCACTTCTGGCCCTTTTTGATCAATGGTCGAGATCGGGACACACCTGCCAGAACGCAACGACCAGAATCGACCTTCCCCTTCAGGGCCTTTACGAATATGCCGGGTTCTTCATCAACACCCTGGGCGGCCAGGCTTATCTATTCCGTCGCGAATCGAATATTCGCCTGCTTATCAAATACTATTGCATTATGATACTCGACAGAGCGAATGCAAAAATTGTAAACCGACACGGGATAGACATCATCCCTCCGCTAAATTCACTTGTTAAAGAACTGGAAACTTCCGACACCCTGGTCTACCGCGAACAATATCTCCGAATACTGCACGGCCTTCAGGACAAGTATCAGGCGAGTTACAATCCAACTGACACCCCCTCTTTCATGGGAAGGGAATAATCAATGAAGTCCAACTCCCATGCGCTTCCATCATGCGGACACTTTTCACCTTGCACATTAGCATTAAATGATTAGTTTTATGTGCCGCAGCACACTGTATACGACAACTCGACAAACAAATAAATCACACTGTTTCTGTGGAGGAACAATATGTTGAACGATTTTAGCAACCACCATCAAACTGTAGCAGCGACCGCTGTATCATCTCACGAATCAACCCTGTTTCTGGCCAAAGTATTCAACTGGATGGCTTTGGGCCTGGGCCTTACTGCCCTCGTTGCCTTTATGGTGGCAAACTCAGCCGCAGCCCAGCAGATGATATTCGGGAATAAACTTGTATTCTATGGACTGATTTTCGGCGAGCTGGGGATGGTTATCTATCTATCAGCCAGGATCGAAAAAATCTCGGCGGGGGCCGCCACATCACTCTTTCTGGTGTATTCAGCCCTGAATGGAGCCACCCTGTCAGCAATCCTCCTGATTTATACGGCCTCATCGGTGGCAGCAACCTTTTTCATTGCCGGAGGGATGTTTGCCGCAATGGCAGTTTACGGCACAGTCACCAAAAAAGACCTTACCAGCATGGGTTCATTCATGATGATGGGACTTATGGGGATGATCATCGCTATGCTGGTGAACATTTTCCTCCGCAGTTCAATGATGGAATGGGTTATCTCAGCCATCGGGGTAATCGTGTTCACCGGATTGACGGCCTATGATGTTCAGAAAATATCCAATATCGGCGCCGCAGGGATTATGAATGGCGGGGAAGCCATAATCAGAAAAGGCGCGATTATGGGGGCCCTGGCTCTCTATCTTGACTTCATCAATCTCTTCCTCAGTCTGTTGAGGCTCATGGGTGATCGTCGCTGACCTGTCTCTGTTGACAAATGGTTCATTGAAGCTCCGCGGGGCAGATAAACGCTAGACTTCGAGCCACGGGGAATCTCCGTATGGAAGGTTAAACATCAGATTCACTCTCTAACCCCACAGCAGATAACGCAGACTTTGAGCTGCGGGGAATGCGTTCGCTGTGCATGTTCAAGACAAGAAAAGGCCGCCGCAAACTGCGGAGGCCTTTTCGATTGATCATCAACTATCAAATACCAGGATTTCAGGCGGATCCATTCAAGTCCGGACAGACATCTGCCGCAGCCATGCCCTTCTGACTCTCAACAAGACTGAATTCCACCTTCTGTCCTTCTTCCAGATTCTTGAACCCGTCCCCACGAATTTCGCGGTAATGAACAAAAACGTCATCTCCGGATTCTCTGGTAATAAACCCCCACCCTTTGGCTGTATTGAACCATTTCACTGTACCACTCTGACGCTCTGACATCGCTCTCCCTCATCTCTCTGAATATTAATGCCCCCTCATCACAACAAACCACAATAAATTCATCTAGCAGTTAGAAAAAATATAGGCAAGAAAAAAATATAAATCCCCCATTTTTTTGCCCTTCAAAACAAATTTCATCGCCAGAATAGACCACCGATATTTTCGCCATCGTCGAATCATTAAACTCAATGTGCAATTTTATATTCACAGTAAGGATATTTCCCCTAGTGTAATAACTTAACGAACACACCCGGATTGATAAAGATGTGCATGCTCACCGAAAAGACTCCTTTATCAAACCAAAGAAATTGTTTTAATGGTTCTTCATCAAAGCAACTTGCTGGTTGCCTTTTCGAGAGTTTTCCAGTTAAATTTCTTGGCAATTTCCATTGCCTCTTTCTCATCCAGATTAATGAATCTGAAAATTATCAAAGCATGGGTCTGACTGTTTTGGGAAAGAACAACATAGACCTCACCTACTTTCGTTTTATTATTATTGGTAGTGCTCACCCAGAAACCGTCTATCTTGCTTGTCCTTACGATCTTCTCTTCATTTTCCATAACGGACTCTTTCAGCCTATGAGCCGGTGGCGGGCCACTATTCACCAGCACATCTACAACAATCTGTTGTTTTTTTCCTTTATTATAGCTGCGGTGTGCCGTAATCATCTTCATGGTGTCACTGGCAAGACTCATTCCGGTTCCGGCATCCGCCTTCCAGCCATCAAGATTCACGAGCAGGGGGACAAGTGATTCATGGGGCTGGCCTGCCCAAACCTGGGCACCTGCAAAGGACATCCCCACCACAGCCAATAAAAACACAACACATTTTCCGAGAAATTTCATTTCACCCTCCCCGCAAGGAATATAAGGAATATAATGATCTGCAAAGCATACTGCCCATCAATCAACTTTGTGTTTCATACTGTCAGAAGTATATTCAATATCAAGTTAAAATCCACAACATTAAGATACTATTTCTCATTATACCCAATTCCCGGCCTGATAAGGAAAACCCATAGATTCGAAACAACTTTCAATTCCCGAAGTCACTTCAAATGGATTACCCCGCCCCGTCTTAAAAAAACAGTATGATTGTTCAGGAGTGAAAAGCTTGATCCAACCAGCTTCAGAGAAAGCAAGCGACGCGACGCCATGTATCCGAATCAAGCAGCATAATCACAAAATCCTGTCATTTTATCCCCCTGACAACAGGCAGTTAAAATATCCAGAAACTCTGCTGGGATCCTCCGACTAGACCCACTTTTTTATTTAATGACAATAAATATCAGCTGGTGTATTAATCTTAATGATTACATCAAGTTAAACATATTATTTTTCTGTGCGGCACTCTCTTTATGGAAAACAAGAAATCTCACATCCAGATCATTGACCAGTTGACTCTGGGATTATCATCATTGAGTTCATTGGATGACTATAAAAAACTCATCAAAGAGTTTCCCAATGAACCCCGACTGTATCGCCTGCTTGCAGATTATCTGAGCAGCAAGAAAGCATTTATCGAAGCAAGCAAGACCTACAGAAAAACTTATCACCTGTTTATGCAGCAGGGAATGAGCCTCCAGGCGATCGCAGCCCTGATGTGCACCTGGAGCATTGTCAAACCGTCGCCATATGATCTTCGTTCTCTCCATTCAAGATTAAAGCGGAAAGATTCCCATACCTCCGCCATTGCCGAATGCTTCGCCAAAATGTCTTACCCAGAACTGGTGGATGTCCTCTCTCTGGTTAATCTTGAACTGTATAATTCGGGCGAATATGTAAAAAAAACCGGCTCTCCCGACGATGCTTTATACCTGGTTGTCTCCGGCGAACTCACCGAATCTCTCACGGAAGACGACCCGGAAAATATCGACCCCAAACTCCTGATTGAAAACGATTTCTTCGGGTGCCTGATTCCCAGGGAAAAGAAGAAAGATTTCTCCTCCTACATCAGGGCTGAAACACGTGTCGAATTACTGAAAATAACCAACGAGAATCTTCTTTCCCTGTGCGGGGAACACCCGGATTTTGAAACCGGCCTGAAAAATCTCAACGATTCGAAATCTCTCCCCGATGAAGATAAACCATCAAAATTTTTCCGTAAAAGTTCCCGCCAGGAATTATCGATCATCCTGAACCTGGAGATTTTCGGACGCGAACCAGGCCTTACCTCCATCAACGTAAAAGGCTATTCCAGTGACATCTCTCTTGGTGGCGCCTGTGTGATTGTTGATCCCAAGTACCAGGACATCCCTGAAGATCTCGCCGGCCGAAATGCCAAGATCAGAATCAGCCTGCCCGGAGAAACAGTGGCCCTTGCCATAATGGGCCGGCTTGCCTGGCACAAGATTACCAGTATTGCCAATGTCCGTACCAGTGCGATCGGTGTCCAGTTCAACGAAATGCCGCCAAAGGTGAGAGGGCTCCTGATCGTCTTTGCCAATGCCGTCGGGACGATGACCCGACTCCTTGATGAAGGAGGCTTCTCTCAGGACAGCATTGAAACCAGATCCAAATGAATCCTGCCGTTACTGGCTACCACTTCAGGCATATAAGGCGTCCAGTTAACGCTCCCCGCAAAATCAGTCACCCTGCCTCCAGCCTCCTCAACCATTAGAACTCCGGCCGCTGTATCCCAGGGTTTCAGATCCATTTCCCAGAACCCGTCAAGACGTCCACATGCCACATACGCCAGATCAAGCGCTGCAGCGCCTGCCCGACGGATGTCTCTTACCTTCGGCAGCACCTTGCCGAATTGTGATAAAACTCTGTCGATTCTTTCTTCTATGGAATAGGGGAAACCAGTTGCAATCAATGATTCAAGCAGGGAAGAACTTTGTGATACGGAAATCTTTCTGCCGTTCAGGTAGGCACCGCCCCCGCGCCAGGCGAGAAAAATCTCGTTCTGCATCGGGCAATTGATCACTCCCGCCTCACACCTGCCATTTTCCTGATAGGCTATTGACACACAAAAATATGGGAACCCGTGAGCGAAATTGGTCGTCCCGTCAAGGGGATCTATGATCCAGAGTGAACCATCCCGGTCACCAATCTGATCGGAGCTCGACTCTTCACCCATGAATGAATGGTGAGGAAACCTTTCTGAAAGGATCTCCAGTATCGCTTTTTCCGCAGCCAGATCCGCTTCAGTCACCAGATCAATGGCACCTTTCATTCGGATCTGGTGTGGTTGGTCATACAACTCCCTTATAATCTCCCCCGCAGCAGATGAAGCCTCCACTGCAGCCCTGAGCATCGGTGAAATTGCAGTTGTACAGTGATCAAGAACTTTTCCCACCCGATCCATCGGCAAACCTCCAGTCTATTCGACAAACTTACTGCAATTTTTCCGCCATGTACCGAGCGAAAATCTCAATCCCATCAGGAGTGAAATCATGATCGCCACTGAAACGGACAACTTCTTCCCTCCGCATAAAACAAGCACTTTCAACCTCATCAACCTGGAGAACAAAAGGGCCATCGTGGAGACAGGAATACACCCTACCCCATACCTGATTGTGAGGTCCGGAATAAAAATGATCAAACAACCTGTTTAATGGAGGAGAAACTCCGAGTTCTTCCAGAAGTTCCCGCCTGGCAGACTCATCATAGCTCTCACCGTCAAGCACGACCCCGCCGGCTGCCAAATCGTAAAATCCCGGGTAAATATCTTTTGTCATTGTTCTTTTCTGCACATAAAGCTCTCCTCTCCTGTTGAATACCAGAATATAGGTAGCGCGGTGAATCAGTTTTTCTTCTCTCATGACCCACCGTGGGGCATGTCCGATCACCCTGTTCTCCAGATCAACAATTACAACCTTTTCATCTTTTCCCATGTCTCATTACCTTAAAAAAATTCCTGATCAGGAGCAATCGCAGTCCCAGCCTGGAATCCTAAAACAAAGACTTTTTACCATGGAACCAAGCATCTTGTCTAACTTATTGAAAATACAACATATAGACTACTTTGAGAAAAAAACCACAATATGTGGTATATTTTATTGACATCAATATTCCTCTTGTTATAAAAGGGAAGAGGTTCAAGAAGAGTAATTTCTGGCAAGGGAACAGTTCGTTTCTGTGGTTCAAAATTTTCAGGAGAATGAGGCGACATGACAGCAGACAAATGCATCAGCGTTACCCATCAAGCTCGCAACGGTGCCCAAGCCTTGATGGGGCAAATGATTGTTCTAAAGGACCGTCTTGACAACCTCGGAATTCTCGAACAGGTCGACCTCAGCGGCATTGATGTTCAGGTGCAACGGATCGTAGACGCTGTTGATCAATGCCAGCCCAGATACCCTGTATATCCGAATAGCATAAAGTAAGCGAGACACCTGCTGCACCGGACACTCCGGGGCTGGACCACACACCATTCCGACGCCGCACCTCTTTGGAGTTCAAATTTGAATTCCACGCCGGGTTGTTGTCCCCCCTTTATGACACGCCCTTCAACAACCGAGATCTTTCCGTCCCGCCTGAAGTGAGACAAATTAAGACACACTTGCCAGCCACAATCGCTTCCACCTCCCCCCAAACAAATCGCCGGGAATAATCGGAAAATTCATTAGGTGCTGCAAGTGACGGAATGCGACTTCGAGAGGAATCCGAAACCTCCTCAACGACACACATCCAGAGTCTTCACTCACTGCAGTCAACGAAAAACACCCATTAACTATATAAAGAAGTCGCAGAAAGATACGGTGAGTAGCGGTCTATATTGTGAGAAATTCTGCAGGCTGAATATTAAACACCGCCGGATGAACACTTCCGGTTACATTTCGATAGAAAAATCCTGAATCATCTGTATCGGCCAGATTCACTTCCTCACCCTTTTTAAAACTGCCATGGCCATCCGGCTCCAGCAGGATGACCGATGGTCTGTTCATAATATGGGTCGAAGGTGCTTTTGAAACAAGTCCGATATCTCCATTGTCAAGCTCCAGCAACGTCCCAACCGGATACACACCGAGCATATTGATAAAAACCTTCAAAAGAATCGGATCAAAAACCGTTCCCGACCCTTCAAGCATCAGACCGAGAGCACGGTCGGCACTCATCGCTTCAGGCCGGTAAACTCTCGGCGAAGTAAGCGCATCGTAGACGTCGCAGATGGTCAGTATCCGGCCACAGAGGCTTATGGGTCTCTTCCACCCTATCTTCGGATACCCATTGAGATCAAAACGTAAATGGTGCTCAAAGGGCGGCAACAGGATTCTGGTTTTGCGCTTGGCAGAAGCCCGGAGCCTGACGATAAGCCTGATACTGTTCAATGAATGCTTGCGGATCTCTGATATTTCATCGCTGCTGAGAGGTTTGTCATTATTCAAAATATTCTGCGGGATCAGGACCTTGCCAAGATCATGAAAAAGAGCGCTGATCCCAAGACTCTCCATCGTTTCTTTCGAAACTCCGATTTGTTTCCCAAGGTACATGCAAAGAATCGCAACGTTCACCGAATGGGTAAAGGTATAATCGTCGTAAACCCTTATGGTGCTCATGGCCAGAAGCAGCGGCTGTTCCTGAAGAACCACCTCCTCGACCATATTCTGGACCATCCTGACCGCATTCCTGACCCCAGCCCTCTGGTTGACCGATATTTTCTGGGCAACTTCCCGCATCGATTCAAGGGCATAGGCATATACTTTTCGGGGAGACCGCTGACCTGGCAGCTCAACCTCACCCCCTCCCCTATCGGTATCTGCGCCGCTTCTGTCACCACCTTTCCCCGGGCCTTTCCCGGGCCCGGACCCTTTCCCTTTACCTGGGCCTTTGCCGGGTCCTTTTCCCGGGCCTTTACCTGGACCTTTCCCACTGCCCCCCTTGCCATGACCACCACCTTCTTCTCCACCAGCCCCGCCGCCGAGGCCACCACTTCCTGAACCAGTTCCGAAACTGCCGCTTCCAGGACCGTCTCCAGAACTTTCACCTCCCGAATCCGCTCCAGCGGCGCTGCCACTCCCAGAATCGGCGAGGATGCTTCCACCTCCCACTCCAGAATCCGCCCCGGCGCCTCTCCCTTTCCCGGCAGCTTTTCCGAAACCACCAGTACCACCATCAGTGCCTTTGCCGGTTCCTTGCCCGGAATCTGAACCGATTCCCGTACCAAACAGCCCTTGCCCTGTTCCACCCGATCCGCTTCCAGAACTGATTCCGGATCCTGTGCCTCTACGCTCACCTCCACCATCACCAAGACCGGAACCTTCATAACCGGCCCCAGCGTCAGGTCCTTCACCACCTGGGCCAAAACCACCGATCCCTTTTCCCGTTTCTCCGGGACGACCCCGACCGGCTTTTCCTCCTGAATCAAAACCGAGTCCTGCCGCTGCATCTGTCGATTCGACAATCTCCGGTTGCAGTATGGCAACCCACTGAAGTTTGGCCTCCTCGAAACGGAGAACGAGCCAGTCCATCGGATTTTTCTGTTTGAGTGAATCATTCAGATATCTGGCAAAAGCCACCAGCTCCTCGGCAGGAGCTATTGCAATTGCCGGATAAATCCTGAGCCCCATCAGCCCCCTCTGGTCGAAAAACTTAAGTACGGTATCAACCATATTGGCAATGGTCCGCCGATGGGGCAGTTTCTCCTCCTGGATATAAAAACGCCCTTTGGAAACCTGAATGGTCAGATCATCCGCATCTTCAAGAAGAATCTCCACGGCCTCCATAAAACGTTCGACACAGTTTGTAACCAGTTGATTGTTAACATCGTGAATCTTGATCGTCTGGACCAGGCTGTGCAGACTTGCCAGGAGTTCTTCACCGGGAAGAAGCTGTGAATCACCAAATCTCGGTTTATCTGTTTTGGGGTTACTCATAGTTTCTTGTCGGCATTAGCTTTCAGCCACGCCCCTTTGATATGCGGTATTGCACTTTTTTCAGCTCTGTTATAAAGCATGATGCTTTTTGGAGTCTTGATCAGTTTCAATGCCAGAGCGGCTCCCTGACGATGTACAGGGGTTCCGAGTCCGATAACAAAGTTCCAGGGTTGACCAAACAAAACCTTTTCAAGAAATGGAACGGCATTGTCAGACCCGCACCTGCCGAGAGCTCTGTAACAGGAAAGGAGATGTTCCTGATCCCTCCCCTGGAACCTGTCTCCCTGCATGTATTCCTGGAGGATGCTCTCGGCAACAGGGTTTCTTTCATCTCCAAAATAATCGAGTAGATGCATCCGGATTTCCCTGTTTGAGTCATGGATCATCTGAAAAAGCTTTTCAAAATGCTGGGAGTCCCGGCTTACCAGGATGCTCAAAGCCTCTTTACGCACCCTGTCCTTGGAATGATGGATTACTTTATACAACAGGGCTTCCGCGATATTGTGATCGGGCAGCCCGCGCAAGACGTGAACCAGTCTCAAGGTAATTTCCTCTTCCGGCCGCGCCAGCATTTTTTCAAGAATCCTGAGATCCCTGCGCAGAAAACCCGCTATCATGTCGACCA
Source organism: Pseudomonadota bacterium (assembly GCA_018823285.1). NCBI lineage: Bacteria > Pseudomonadati > Pseudomonadota > Pseudomonadota bacterium. Next base: position 42,287 of record JAHJIQ010000045.1, on the reverse strand, counting down.
TGATGCGTCGCCCCTGTTCCGAATGAATCCTGCTGAACATCGGAGCAAGCGACTCGGCGGTTTTCGGCGGCAGCAACTGCATCAAAGCAGCAAAAGTCTTGAGCTTCGGCTCATCGAAGTTCTGCAGCTCCGCCCACACCGGCAGCAGGGTGTCCAAAATCTCCGGTTCGGCAATGTCATCGTAATATCTGTCAAGGATCGGCAGCGCCCATTCCTTATCATCTTTCAGATGCTCCCGCATATCCTTGAGGTTGTTCAGGAGTGCGTAAGCAAGCCGGAAATCCTGGGCGATAAGAATATTCCGGAACTCCTCTTTCATGAAATTGATGATCGACTCAAAAATATGCGGTTCTGTTTCGTCCCTCAGGACAAACATCAAAAGCTCCGTTACATCCGAACTGCTGCTCCGCTCCTCATATTCCCTGATCATCTGATCAAGCGTCCGTTTCTCCTCCTGGCTGAAGCTCCACAGGGTTTCCCCGACTTCGATGGACGCAACGCTGACACTGATATAATCGTCATCTACGGTCGGTCTTCTATCCTCCCAGTCACCACCCCGCCCGGGTCGGGAATCCGCTCCGGCCTTTTTCTGGTCGACACGGGAAGGCGGGGCGTCAGTTCCTCTACCGCCGCCAACTGTTCCGCCTTGAGGATACTTGCCACCTGCCAGACGATCCGAGATTTTTCCTGAAATCGGCAGATGCGAACCTTTCAGCCCCTTTCGCCTTCGCCCGGAGACCTTCCTGCCGATTCCATCTCCCGAACCGGATCCCGAATTCGCGCCACCCTCTGAAAAACCTTCTCCAGCCGGTCCTCTCCCCGGGCCGGGCCCTGCCCCAGGACCTGCTCCAGGGCCTGCTCCCGGGCCTGCTCCCGGGCCCGCACCTGGACCCGCGCCAAGGTCTGTGCCAGGGGTATTTCCATCACCTTTACCCGAACCGGATCCTGCACCATAACCTGGGGCGCCGCCAGCGCCGGCCCCTGCTCCGCCCATGCTGAGACCGCTTCCGGCGTCAGGGCCTCCTGAGCCGGCACCGCCACTTTTAACCGGGCCGCCCCCTGTGCCTGAACCGCGACCACTGCCACCGCCAGCTCCCCCCTTTCCAATACCGCTTCCTGCCCCAGGACCGCCACCAGGTCCGGAGTCTTGACCGCCAGCCGCAACAGACCTTTGGCCAGCCTCCCCCCCGAATCCGATGCCTGTCCCGGAACCGCTCCCCGCTCCACCAACGCCGCCGGAACCTGCACTACCGTCAACCCCGGACCCGCCGGCATCAGGGCCACTCGGGCCACCCGTCCCGGACCAGGATCCATCGCCTGTCTCCGATTCATCTCCCGCCCCGGTTCCGGTCCCACTTCCAACCCCGGTCCCTGTTCCGGTACCTCCCCCGCCACCGGAAGCAGGTTCTGCATCAGTCAGTAAATTCCAGAAGCTCAGGTCTTCCGAGCTGCCACCACCACCTTCACCGGCAGCATCACCATCACCGGTAACAAAACTGCCCGCGCCGCCACCGGTACCGCCACCGAATCCTCCATCGTTTGAGGTAAATCCGCTCCCGCCTCCATCCAATCCACCATCAACAGCATCTTCACCGGAACCATCACCTTCACCGGTTCCTTCACCGGAATCATCACCTTTGCCGCCGGTCAATATTGGTTCAAGACCCAGCATGCTCTTCAGGAGGTCGAAGCCCTTTACCGCGCCGCCACCTCGTTCGAGAAATTCCTGGGCGGCTGGATTGAGAAGCGAAAATTCAAGGACCGGTTCAGCCTCCCAGAGTTCATCCGACGCCTCATAGGCAATATGATTAAGATCGGCGCTCCAGAGGGCGGTGACGATGTCTCCATCCTCTTCTTCTCTCGTCTCCTTGTAATAATTGATCAGCCTGAAGAAGGTGACAACTTCGCTCTCCGTCAAACCTTCCTGGAATTCGATCCAGCGAATCCCGTCCCGGAAAAAAACAAAGGCCGGATTATCGTCGGAGACCTCTTCTTCAAAAATAACCTCATCGCAATAAAGAAGACGGTTTTTTTCGACTTCCAGTCGTAAATCCCCATATTTGCTTATGAAATCGATCAGATGAGAAGAGACGCCAGCCATCATGTTCAGGGTGCTGGCATGTTCGGGGGGGAAAAGGCCGTAACTTTTGAGGGCGACAAGAAAAGACGCGGTGGCATCGATGGCGGCTTTGCGCTCAACCGGATCAAGGTCCGAATCAAAACTGAAGTCTACTTTTTCTTCGCCGTAATCCATGTAGAGGGGACCTTAGTGGTTATCAGGAACTGCTCCCATAAAATATAAAAAAAACACACCAATTGCAACAGTTAAGGATTTGTGGCTCGAGTCTGGATTCATACTATCACAAAAAGATGTTGCTCCGAAAATTTTCCGCCGCACTCTGAAGCGAATGTTAGAAAGTGCATGCTGGAAGCATTAATACATATCATACCGGGCCAGCACTCCTTTCAGACCGCCATTACTCAGATCTTTCTTCCAGGCAGGCTTCAGACCGATTGTTTTCAACATTTCCCTGCGCCCGAAATAAAGATATGCCTCAGACCCCTGACACCGGTGCTTCAGAAAATCGCCGAATTCCTTCATCAGGGAAGCGTTCTCCTCCTCCCTGCCAAGTCTGATGCCGTAGGGAGGGTTTGAAATAATCACCCGGTTTTCGAGATTGACAAGCTTCTGGAAGATCGATTTTTTTATCACTACTTCCCTGCCCCCGGGGAGGGTGGCCAGATTTTCCCGGGCCGCGGCAACAGATTCCTGAGAACCGTCGCTGCCGGAAATCAGACCGGCGGGAAGTTTTCTTCGAGCCTTGTCTGCTTTTTCTTTTTCCGCCTTCCAATCGGAGGGGCTGAAATCAGGCATCGCGGCAAAGCCGAATCTATCCCTGAAACAGGCCGCCGGAATCCGGCAATATCGCATATAGGCCTCCGCCAGAATGGTTCCGGAGCCGCACATGGGGTCATAGAGGGGCTTTTCACCATTCCAGCCGGAGAATCTGACAATCGCCGCCGCCAGGGTTTCCTGCATCGGGGCCTCAACCGAGTCCTGCCGATACCCGCGCCGATGGAGAGAGCCCCCTGAAGTGTCGAGACTGATCACCGCCCGGTTGTTCTCCACATGGAGGTGAAGCCAGAGGTCCGGCTCCCGCCGGTCGACATCGGGTCTGACCCCGAACTCCTCCCTGAAGGAATCGACAACGGCATCCTTCAGGCAGAGAGCGGCATATTTCGAATGGCGGATCTTGCTGTGGGAAACGGTCGCCGAAACGGCAAAGGAGCCGTTTTTTCGTAAAATGGCCGGCCAGGGAATATTTCTGGCGGTTTTATAGAGATATTTGGTGCTGTGACAATCAAAGGTCAGGAGCGGCGCGAGGATTCTGGTGCAGAGTCGGGACTGATAGTTGATCCGGTACACCGTCGGCATATCGGCCTTGAACCGCACCCCGCGGTACACCGCTTTGACTTCCTCCGCCCCGAGTTCGGCAAGCTCCCTGCCTCCTTCTTCTTCCAGACCTTCGGCTACGAGCGCAAAAAAGAAACCATTCTTCTGGTAGGTAAAGAGTCCGTTCTCCGGTGTTTCAGTTTTCAAAATGAAGGGTGTATCCTTTGAAATTTTCGACATGAGTTGACCGCATCCCTGAGTTCTCCGTCTTGTCGTAGAATATCCGCAGCCAGCAGGAACTGGCCGACCGCCCGGTTCAGATTCTGCCCCGGGGCGTCAACCCTGAAATAATGGTCCCCTTCCAGGTGATCGGTAAAGTAACGCAGTCCGAGTTCAAAACTGATCAGACCTGTCGCCCTGGACAGCAGATCATACTCGGGATCGGCCAGATATGCACCCATCTCACCGAGATAACCGGTCAGGACCGAACGGAATACTTCTATATCAAACCTTACAGAATCAAGATCTCCCCCGCCGCCGCCGACTGGATTGCAACATGATCTGAAACAGTCGCCGAGATCATACAGCAAAAGACCTGGTTTCACCGTGTCAAGATCCACCAGGCCCACCGCCTTGCCGGTATCATCAGCAAGCATGATATTCGACACCTTGGGGTCGCCATGGATAATTCTTCTCTTGAGACGCCCTTCTGTAAATGCATCTTCAAGGACAGTGACTCCGGTCCGATTTTTTTCGATAAATTCCGCACAGAACTCTTCCTCTGCAGATCCCGGGATGAATTTAAGTGCGGTTACAATCTGATCATATCTGTTCAGGTATTGCGGGGTAACATGAAAACCGGGCAAAGTATCAAAAAACTCTGCAGGGTCAAGATCGATGGTCAACCGATGGAATTTTCCCAGGGCTCGGCCAACCTCGCGGGCCTGCCCATCCCCTTCCACCCTCTCGAAACTGGACGCATGGTCGATAAACGAAAGCATCCGCCAGACCCCGCCACCGCCATCACGATAGAGATCCTGGCCTCCGGGGGTAAGATACGGAGTGACCGTCTGCCAGCGGTCTGCATCGTGGTCCGGTTCAGGACCGATATCTTTCTCCAGATGGCGCGACAGATTCCGGAGATTGGCCATGATCTTTTCAGGCTGTCGGAAAACCCTGGTGTTTATCCGCTGCAGGACAGCTTGAGCCGGTCCTCCCCCGGCAAACTCAACCAGCCAGGTATCGTTGATCTTTCCGGAGCCCAACGGGGTTATCTTTTTCTGTATCCGCTCCGGGAAAAAAATCCTGACAATATCAGGTTTGCCGCTCATCCTTTTTTTTCAGCCATGCCACAGAGGTTTTTCCCCGTTTCCAGCTCCTTTCGTTTCTCCTCGTCAGGATCACTCTGCCCGAGATTGACCATTCGTATATCCTGGTAGCGCGCCGGATTCTCCAGCAGGGTCTTTTCAATCAGGTCGGCAAACTGCTGCCGGTCGCGGATTGAAAACAACTCCATCTTCCTTCTGGCTTCACCGAGGGTCAGAGACACTGCCCCGGCGGCATCCCTTTCCATCACCGATGAGGCGTGGGTCGGCAAGACGATCGTCCGGTCATCGATCCGGCGGAATCTCTGATGGATGGTATCAAAAAGAAGATCGGCCCACTCCCTGACCTTGCCGCCGAGATCAGGCCGCCCCAAAGCGCTTTTCATGATCGCGTCGCCGGTAAACATATATTTCTCATCGAGAACAAACGAGGTACTGCCCGGGGTGTGCCCCGGAGTGTGCAACACCCGCAATTTGCTTTTCCCGACCGCAAAGGTTTCACCATCGGCAAGAATTTTATGACTGTATGCCGCCCCGGCCGCGTCTACGGGGCTGATGCAATAATCACATCCGGCATCTGCTGCCAGCTGTCTGCCTCCGGAAATATGGTCCGCCTGCAGATGGGTATCAAACACATATTTCAAGGTCGCATTATGGTCGGCCAGGAGCTGCTTGATTTTCTCGATATGCCGGACCGCATCAATCACCACCGCTTCGCCGTCCGAGATGACCAGATGGGTGATGCAACCCTTGGCAAGTCGGTAAAGCTGAATAACAAGAGGATCGTCGACAACCCTTGTTGTTTCATAGAGAAAGCTCCACGCCTCCATCCCCCCGACCAGACCTCGGGCGTTAAGCCCGAGCTTCCGCAATTCCGCCGCAGAATATGCCGAGGCATCACCGTGGGCACAGACCACGATGATCTCCCTGTCCACCGGCAATCGATCAAGATATTTCTCCTCCTCCCCCACCAGATCGGTATGGGGGATATTCATGGTCTCGATTTCATGCCTGCCCTCAATCCGCCACGACTCGAATTCATCAGGGTTGCGCATATCCAGAAGCAGCTCCACCTTGCCGCTCTGGATTTTCGCTTCGAGTTCCTCAACAGTTATTTCTCCCTTGCCCATACTCTCTCCAGGTTCTGCACTGCAAAAATCTTCACTCAATGGCTTATCCAAAATCATCGGCAAACCGATACAATCCTATAGAGCTAAAAACAGACAAATTCTACCGGTTACAAGGTTGGATTACCATGAAAATTGCAAGTGCGGACATCATTCTTCAAAGTTAGCACCTTTTAATCCAGAATCACCAGAAAGGCGAATCTTTCCAAGCCTGGATCGGCAGTCATTCCGGCAATCTCCGGGAGATATCGGTCTTCCTCCGGGTGATCGGTACCGGTAGGACAATCCAGGAAATCGACCTGGTCGCCTGATTGTTTTGTGTAGTCCAACTCCACATCCACATTTTCCCACCCCCTAACATCCCACAACCCTGTGATGAAAAATAAATATATCTTTGACAATCACACATCTGCTCTTTAACATAGGGGAAATTATGGAGTCAGCCCGTTTCACGAGTCGATCAGAGCTTAATTACTAATAAAAAAATGGGTGAAAATCATGGGATCAAAAAGACCTTTTCTGGTCATCCTTCTCGCTTTTTATTTTGCAATTGCAGCCCCACATCAAGTCCAGGCAGTTGTTCTTGGTCCAGATGTGCTTGGTTTCGACTTCAGATTCAACAACCCCGGGGCTCGGGCTAACGCCATGGGTGGCGCCTTTATTGGTCTGGCTGATGACGCTTCTGCGGCCTATACCAACCCCGCGGGACTCACCGTCCTTACTAAGCAGGAACTCTCAGTTGAGTATAAATACGGGACCACTACCACCAGGGTCAAGGACGGATTGGGTGAGCACGACTATGAATCCTCTGACGGCAACCTTTCTTTTGTAAGCTATGCCACCCCCAAGGAAAAGGCGACCATCACCCTCTTCAAGCACAAGATGATCGACTCAACCAGCGGAACCACCTGGAAAGACGATATAACCGATTCTGGGGTCTTCTCTGAAGTGGAACTTAACGCCGACACCTACGGCTTGGGCTTTGGGATGAAAGTGGCCCCCCCTCTCTCTCTGGGACTGACGATCAACTTCTCACAGATGGATTACAAAACCATATCTACAAGAATGAGCAACAGTGACCCTGGATATATTGACAACCTGGACAGAATCAACGGTTCGGGAAAAGATGAACATGTGATCGTTTCCATGCTCTGGAACGTGTTTGACGAGTTCAATTTCGGCGCAGCCTATCACGAAGGGGCAGAATTCACCTTTGAACGCATAAGATACCGTCAGGACACCTCTGTTCCTCTTTCAGTCAACGATGACCTCCTAATTAATAAAGTCTACAACCATGTCCTTCATGTCCCCGAATTTTACGGAGTCGGTATTTCATACTCCTTCCCCATCGGACTCACACTTGCGGCAGACGCAAATCACATCAAATATTCACAGATACTTGATGACGCGCTCGATGACTCTGGCCAGCCAACAAACGCTTTTGAAATAGAAGATACTTGGGAATACCATGCAGGGCTGGAATATGTATTCGCCTTGGCATCAACTCCAATTGCCCTTCGGTGTGGCTACTTCTTCCGTCCAAACCACTCAGCCAGGGAAATTTCTAGTGGCATGGATACAGGCGGTACTGATGACAACATCTATACTGTTGGAGTCGGTGCAGTTTTAAGTGAAAACCTCCAGGTAGACGTTTCCGGCTCATTCGGTGACCTTGTCAACGAAGGGAGCTTTTCACTGGTTTACCGACTTGAATAAGGAAGAATTATTTCCTCTAAATACCTTTTCAGATAACATTTTAGCCAAATACAAATCTTAATCGCTGGAGCCATGATGAAAAAAAATCTCTCTCTCGTTTTCCTGTTAGCTGCCATAACAACACTGATTACCGGTAACGATGTCTACGCCCAGCTCTCCGGCCCCGACATGTTCGGTTTCGAATTCAGGTTCAATAATCCTGGAGCCAGATCAAACGCAATGGGTGGCGCCTTTATCAGCCTGGCTGATGACGCAACCGCTGCCTACACCAACCCCGCCGGGCTGACGGTACTGACAAAACCGGAGTTTTCAATCGAACACAAAACGGGTAGCTACACCCAGAAGATCTATGATTATCCCAATCCACCTGGAGCAAACAGAACGACCGAGTATGAAAGCAACTCCGAAGGGATATCTTTTCTCAGCTATGTCGTTCCTAAAGGGGATGCAACCTTCTCCCTGTATCGCCATCAGTTAATTGATATTAACAACGAGTATATATGGCAGCACGGGACAGACCCGTATTACATCACAAGTAATATTGATGGTGTTACTTACGGTTTAGGGATGGGCCTGAAAGTGATCGACAGTCTCTCTATAGGAATCTCCCTGAACATGACCGAGTTTGATTACAAGTCGGTCTCCACCAAACATCTCGACCCCTGGAACCCTGTTGACGGGGAAGACGAGGTCAGAATTGAAGGGGATGGGAGCGCCGGTCACTACATTGCGTCCCTGCTCTGGAATCCTTTCAGCGAGCTCAACATAGGCATGGTATACCGAAAAGGCCCGGAGTTCACTGCCAATGCAAGCTCATATGTTTTTAACGGAACATCAGACAGGTATGAACTTTATAGGCGTTTCGACAGCACATTTAAAGTACCTGATGTCTGGGGTGGCGGCATCTCATACAAATTTTCAAGCCTGACCATCAGTGCCGATGCACTTGTCATTGAGTACTCAGACATTCTCGATGGCTATATTGAGATCGATCCCACTGGTCTTGAATGGAAAATGGACGATGAAACAGAGTATCATGCGGGCCTCGAATACGTTTTAACCGTTAAAGAACGTCCCATCGCCATCCGGGGCGGTTACTATTACCGCCCTTACAGCAAAATGTATGTTCCCCCACCATATAGCCAGCCAAAATTTGACCACCTGTTCTCTGATAAGGATACAAACGAGGACATTTACTCAATCGGATTCGGCACTATGATCACAGACTTGGTTCAGATGGACCTGGCTGCATCAACCGGTGATTACAGCGATGAATACACGCTGTCTTTCATTTACCGTTTTGAATAAAATTTATAGTGGCAATTCTCGGGCAAGAACCGCATAATAAACGTTTAACCATGTAACTTATCAACCGTTTTACCGGAGGCATAACCATGATTTTCAGGAACAGAGCCATCGTCCCATTTTCCCTGATTATCCTTCTACTGCTTGGCGCAACCCTGATCTCTCCCAGACCGGCCAGGGCCCTGGAAGATTACAAGAAGCTCTATCTCGAAGGCCTTGAACTGAAAGAGAAAGGCGAGTTTGAAAAAGCTCTGGAATCATTCACCAAAGCCATTGAAATCAAAGACATGGAAGCGACAAAGATCCGGTTTTATGGAATGCGGTACGGCGAATATTTCCCCCATCGCGAGAAGGGAATAGTCCATTTCGAGCTCCAGCAGTATCGTGAAGCCTACACCGAACTGGAAAAATCCCTGAACATGTCGCCCTCAAAGGATGCCGAAAAATACCTGGCGATGGCCCAGATGGAACTGGAAAAGCTGGGGGAAACGGATATGTTCGGAGTCTACGAGATCCCTAAAGAGCTGCAGAAAATCCGCAAGGCCAGAGAGACCAACAAGTATGCGGTGGCGGTGGTTATCGGCAACGCAAAATATGACGACAAGGATATCCCGTCCGTCAACTTTGCCGTCAACGATGCCGAACTGGTCAAAAATTACCTGATCAACACCCTTGGCTACCGGGAAGGGAACATCATTTTTGAAGCCAACGCCTCCAAAGGAGTGTTCGAATCGATCTTCGGGACCAGCGATACCCATAAAGGCAAACTGTTCGAGTATCTTACCCCTCAGCAATCAGACATCTTTGTATTCTATTCAGGCCATGGCGCTCCCAGCCTGGAGACCAAGAAGGGGTACATTCTGCCGGTGGACGGCAACGCCAACAATGTAAGGATCAGCGGGTATTCGCTGGATCTCCTTTACGAAAACCTGGCCAAGATGCCGGCCAAATCGGTAACCGTGGTCACCGACGCCTGTTTTTCCGGGGCTCCGCTTTTCAAGAAAGCAAGCCCGGTGGGCATCATCGTCAACAACCCGCTGGCTGCGAGCACCAACACGACCCTTATCAATTCTTCAGCAGGGACCGAGCTTTCCAGCTGGTATACCGAGAAAGGGCACGGTCTTTTCACCTATTATTTTCTCCTGGGTCTAACCGGTGAAGCCGATCTGAACCAGGACAAGAAAGTAACCATGGCTGAGATCAACAAGTATCTTGGTGAAAACATTCCCTATATGGCCCGTACGCTCCACGGCGGCCGCAAACAATCACCCTCCGTCAATACCGTCAACATGGAAAGGACACTGGCAGAATATCAATGAAATCATACAATTACATACTAAACGCAATTTTTTTCCTGATCTGGATTCTCCTGGCAGGCCAGGCGCAGGGGGCAACCACAATCACCACCATCGGTGAGGCGGCCATCTCCAATATCACTCCGGAAGAGGCCCAGAATCTCGCCCTGCAGCGGGCCAGACATGAGGCCGTTTCCAGGGTCTGCGGGGTTCAGGTGCAGGCCGAGACCCTGGTGAAGAATTTCTCGATGGCGGGAGATTTCATCCATTCGGTCAGTTATGGCCGGATTGTGAACGAAGACGTCCTGAAGTGGGAACTGGATGTGGAACAGCCCTCCCCCACCAAACCGGCGGAAATGGTGTACCGGGTCACCCTGCGTTCTGAAGTTCAGGAAGAAAAAGGCGAGCCAGACCCGTTTTACAAGGTCAAGGTCTGGTTGAATAAACAAGTTTTCGAGAATGGTGAAGAGATGATCGTCAACGTCAGCTCGACCAAGGAAGGATATATCACCGTACTCAATTTTTCTGCAGACGGCACCGTGACCCTGCTCTATCCCAACAAACTGCGCAGGGACAACAAGGTTGAACCGAACAAGGAATATCAGATACCGGCCAAGGAAGACCGCGGCAGTCTGATGACCTTCCAGGTGGCGACTCTTCCCGGGCATAAGAGAGACACCGAGTTCATCAAGGTGATCAGCACCCGCGGCCCGGTCAATCTGTTCTCCGAGGTCAAGGCCCACGGCAATTACGGGGTGATGGATTCCACCAAATTCGCAGTGACCGAGATCGCAAGACTCATGGCCTCGATCCCGCCCAAGTCGCGGGCGGAGGACACCGCCTCATACCAGATCATCAATCCAAGGCTGCAATGATCCCGGAAAAACTCTCTCCAAACATGCATGCGCCTTTCGAACGTCTCGGCTTTGACCGGCGGATGACCAAGGAAGAAATAAACTCACTGCCGATCAGAAGCTACCCGGGAAAAATCAAGGTTATCAACACCCGTGATGGTCTCGACAAGGCGGTGCATGAGCTCAACAAGGAAAGCCTCCTGGGCTTTGATACCGAAACCAGGCCCAACTACCTGAAAGGGCAGGACCATCTTCCTTCCTTGCTCCAGCTGGCAGGAGAAAAATGTGTCTATCTCTTCCAGCTGAAGCATTTGAATTTTCCTGAAAAACTGCGAAAGATTCTGGAAACCGAGAGGATCATCAAATGCGGTGTCGCCGTTGATCAGGACATCATTCAACTGCAGAAAATCACCACGTTTATCGATGACGGTTTTGTTGAGCTTTCAAAAGTCGCCAAAGCCAGCGGAATCAGAAACCATGGCCTGCGGGGCATGACTGCAGTCCTTCTGGGTTTCAGAATCTCAAAAAGCGCGCAACGCTCAAACTGGGCAACAGACATCCTCACTGAAAAACAGATCCGTTACGCAGCCACCGATGCCTGGGTCGGCCGGGAACTCTACCTGATACTCAAGGAAATGGGAGTCATCTACCACGATATCTTCTTATAATTGACCCGGACCAAATACCAGCCCCCATTTCTCAGTTGCCCCTCAACCAAATCTATTTAACCCCCAGCAACTCCACATCGAAGATCAGGTCCGTGTTGGGCGGAATCACTCCACCAGCGCCGCGAGGCCCGTAGCCAAGTGCTGAAGGGATATACAGGGTCCTTTTACCGCCGATTTTCATCCCGGCCACTCCCTGGTCCCAGCCCCTGATCACCATACCGACCCCGAGCTTGAAGGAAAATGGCTGGCCGCGATCGACGGAGCTGTCGAACTTTTTGCCTTTGGCATCCCCGTTATTCAGCCAGCCGGTATAATGGACCTCGACCTGTTTGCCGGCAACAGCCTCACCGCCTGAGCCAACCGCATGCTCCTCATAGCGAAGACCGGAATCCGTTGTCACCATTTCCGCACCACTTTCCACTGCACACATAAAAACCCCCACCATCATCAGAATTAATAGTTTTCTCATAATAAGCCATCCTCAGCAAAATTTATCCGGAACCGGAAAAACCCTCAACACCCCTCCCTTACTCCCCCGCTCGACCACCATCCGACAACCATAATTCTCTTCCAGGAGCCCCGCAACCAATACTTCATCAAGGGTTCCGGAGGCACTGACCCGGCCATCCTTCAACAGGATCAGCCGCTCACCGTACATGGCCGCAAGATTCAGATCATGGGAGACCATGATCACCGTCGTTCCCCGTTCCCGGCGGAGCCGTTCCATGAGATCCATGATCCTGACCTGATGGGCAGGATCGAGGGAGGCGGTCGGTTCATCGAGCATAATCAGCCGCGGTTCCTGGCAGATGGCCCGGGCAATGATCACCCGCTGCCGCTCCCCCCCGGAAAGCTCATCGAGGCGCCGGTCGGCAAGCGTTGCAATATCGGTAAACTCCATGGCCTCCCGGGCAATCCGCCGGTCATGGTCTCCCTCGGATTCCAGGAGCCCAAGATGTGGGGATCGCCCCATCAGCACGGTTTCCGCCACGGTAAAGGGAAAATCTAACGCCACCTGCTGCGGCACCACCGCGACCGATACCGCCAGCTCCTTCCTGCTGTATTCAGCAAGGTTCCGGCCAAGGATCTCTATGGAGCCCGACGTCTTCACCAGTCCGACCAGAGCCTTGAGCAGCGAGGTCTTGCCGGTACCGTTCGGACCGATAATGACCACAAATTCCCCGCCGGAAACCTCGAACGCCACCTTTTTCAAAACCTGGACCTTCCCGTAAGACAGATCAAGATCCCTGACCGCAACCGCCTTCATCGGTTGGCCCTCCAGAGCAGGAAGATAAAGGTCGGAGCACCGATCAACGCAGTCACGATCCCGACCGGCATCTCGCCCGAGGCCGGCAGGCTGCGGGCGAGAAGATCACATATAATCAGGTAAGATCCCCCCCCAAGAATCGAGGCGGGGATCAGCAGTCGATGATCACCCCCGATCAGCAGTCGGAGAATATGGGGAACCACCAACCCGGCAAAACCGATCAGGCCGGAATGGCTGACCGCCACACTGACCATGAAGGTCGTGGCAATCAGCAAAAGATTGGTGACCAGTTTGACATTCACGCCCAGCACTGCGGCATTGTCCTGGCCCAGCAGCAACAGATTCATGGGCCGGGCCATGATCAGGATCACGATAAAACAGGGAAACACCGGCAGCAGCAGGGGCAGCTGCTCCCGGGAAAAAGTGGAAAGATCGCCCATCAGCCAGAAGAGAATGTGATGGACCTGAGTATTCCGGGACATGGAGATCAGAAACATGATGACCGCCCCGCACAGTGCATTCATCATCACCCCGCCGAGAAGAAGGGAGTCATTCCGTCCTTTGGACCTGCCCGTGGCCAGCATCAGGACCAGCAAGAGCACCAGCATACTGCCGGAAAACGCGGCCAGCGCAACCCCGGGAAAAGGTGCCAGCCCGGCCAGCATGGCAAGGATCGCCCCGATCGCCGACCCCCCGGAAACCCCGAGGATATAAGGTTCGGCAAGAGGATTTCGTAAAAGAACTTGAAACACCAGGCCACCGAGGGCAAGGGTCGCCCCGATCACCGCGGCCAGCACCACCCGCGGCAACCGGATCTGGCGGATAATGGCGGTCGTCACCGATTCCGGATCAGCCTCGCCGCTGAATACCCTGAACATCTCCCGGAAGCTGATCTCGGATGAGCCCAGAGCCACACCAAGGCAAATACTCAGAAGCAGAAGTATCCCCAGGGCCAGCAGAACCAGAAGCAGCTTCCGGTTTATGGAAATGAAATCACTTTGCAACCAGCTCTCCAAATATTTCCGGATGAATGATTCCGGCAAAGGTTTCCAGACCATCGATCAGGCGCGGGGTGGGCCGGTCAACCAGAGCGGCATCAATCACATGGACCCGGTTGTTTTTGACCGCTGGAATCTGCGGCCAGCGAAACCAGCCCGCCTTCAGGGCCTCAACCGAAAAGCCTCCCGCCATGGATGCCACAATAGCCACCTCGGGCTGATAGCCTAAAATATCTTCCCAGCTGAATTTCGGGTAGGAGCCGACCGCCCCCTCTCCGGCGAGATTGCGACCCCCGGCAGTGGTGATCAGCTCATGGATAAAGGTGCCGGGCCCGGCTGAAACAATCGGCTCGGCATCAATCTGAAAAAATACCCCGGGCCGGGCATGGGCCCCGGCCAGTCGCTCATGAACGGCTTTGATTCTCTTGCGCATATCAGAGGTGATCATTGCGGCTTTTTCTCCCGCGCCGAGAAGCGCACCCAATCCGGAAATCATCTCGATAATCCCGGCCAGGCTTTTCGGATCGACCACGTAGACCGGAATCCCCATTCCCATGATTCTTTCAACGGTGTGCCTTGGATTCCCGTCCTTGATCGCCAGACAGAGATCCGGTTTCAGGGCCAGTATTTTTTCCAGATCAAGCTGAACATAGGAACCGACCCGGGGCAACAGTTTCGCCTCCGGCGGGTCATCGCTGTACAGGGTTGCCCCCACCAGCAACTCCTGGCGCCCAAGCGAATAGACCACTTCGGTGATGCTGGGGGCCAAAGAAACCACCCGGGAAATCCGCTCCGGCAATTCCACTGCCCGGTCGATTTGGTCGGTTATGGTCCTGGCGGAGGACGCAACAGGAATCCACCAGAACAGCGCCAGGATGACAAATATGATTTTTACTGATGATATTTTCATTTCCAGGATTACTTCAAACTGAAACGGACCGGAACCAGCACCTTCATGGGCACCTGCCGCCCACCCTCGCGGCCCGGTTCAAAAAGCCAGTATCGAACCGCCTCTACCGCAGCCCGGTCAAGCACCTTGTGACCGCTGCTTTCAGCGATTTCCAGCCCTTCCACTTTCCCCTCCCTGCTGACCGCAACTTCCAACAGGACCGTGCCCTGCAACTGACGTCGTCGGGCCATGGCCGGGTATTCAGGTGGGGGATTTTCCTTATACAAGGGTCTCGCCAGAACCACTGCGGATGCCATCTCACGGTTGTTCTCCGCTCCCTGTACTTCCGGGGTTTGCCGGACCTCCGGAGCCGACTCGGCATTCTCAACAACCTGCTCAGGAACTACCGGAGACGCCGGCACAACCAACGGCGGAATCTCCCGGACAACGACCGCCACCGGTTCGGTAATCTCTAAAGGCGCAGCCTTCTCAACTTTTTTGACCGGGCGGGAAACAGACTTTGCCACCGGTTTCGCCGGTGCTTTTCTGGCCACCAGCCGGACCGTCACCTTCTTTCTGACCGCCCCAACCAGAGGCGCCTGAGTCTTCCCGGAACCCAAGTTCAAAATAATCACATGCAACAGCAGGGAAATAAGGATAGCGAACACAATCCTGATGCTGTTCCTGTCAATCAATTCCATAAATACCCATCAAGCCCGCTTCACGCCAGATTGTGCTTTTTTCTCGTCAGCGCCGTCCAATCTTCGACAAGCTCATCCTTCGACAGACTCACCCTTCGACATGCTCAGGGTGAGCGGAAACCACTCAGCTCCGCGCACATCCTGAGCTTGTCGAAGGGTCATCCTGATGGTGAGCCTGTCAAAGCCGCTCATCCTGAGCCTGTCGAAGGATAACATGGAGTTACGGCTCAACATCAGCCTGCAACGAAATACGACTCAACCCCGCCTGATTGATCCGGTCGAGCACCTGGAACAACTGCTGGTAATCAACCTGGCGGTCGGCAAAAAGAAGCACTCCCGGCTCCCGGCCGGACTTCTCCTTTTCAATCGCCGCCTTTTCTTTCAACACCATTGCCAGCCGTGAAAGGTCGGCAATTTCCTCATCGACGAATATCCTGCTCTCTCCATCCTGCTGCTGCTTGACGGTTACCGACAATATCGACTCTTTTTCCGGCGCCGCCGTCGAAGACACCGGCAGCTCCACCGGCACTCCCCGGTGAACGGCCATCGACAGCATGGCATAGATGAAAAAGACCAGCAGCAGGAAGACGATATCGATCAGCGGCAACATCTCGATCCTCGCCCGGCGCTTTTCCGGAAGGTTGATCTTCACGGGTTTTCCTCGGAAACCGGCGTCTGGCTTCCGGTCCGTGGCTCCTGGCTTCCGGCTCCTGTTTCCTGGCTTCTGGCTTCTGGCTTCTGGCTTCTGGCTTCTGGCTTCTGGCTTCTGGCTTCTGGAATTACCAGCTTCTCGTAGACTATCTCCAGACTGGTCGCGTACTGCTCGATGGAATGGGCCGCCTTGTTCAGCCGGGAACTGAAATAATTGAACGGAAATACCGAGACGATGGCGATACTCAAGCCCGCAGCGGTGGTGATCAGAGCCTGGGCAATGCCGCCGGTGACCGCCCGGGGGTCTTCAATTCCGGCCGCGCCGAGGATCTCAAAGGAGTCGATAATCCCGATCACCGTACCGAGAATGCCTAAGAGCGGGGCCACCGTGATCATGGTGTCGAGCACCCCCATGAACCGGCCCATCTTGCGCAGCTGCTCGGTGGCCGCCGATTCCATCGCCTTGCTCATCGAAAACTCCCGGTGGAGAATGCCGGTCACCAGAATCCGGATCACAAAATCGCGGCTTCCCCGCACCTTTTCCCGCACGTCATCCCATCTGCCGTCCTGACAGAGTTCGAGCACCTCATCAAGCAGGTCACGATTTCGCTGCAGATCAATACCGATCCAGAAGATCGCCCTTTCAATAACAACGAAAAGAACCAGAAAGGAGCAGGCCAAAAGCGGATACATTACCGGCCCGCCACTTAAAAAATAATTTGCCACCTGGACACCTCGGTTCAGTTTTTCTTCTCAGTTTCTAATGCAGTTTCCAGGAAACTATACCCGCCATGGCCGACAATAGCACCTGTCTGCAGATTGAGAGCCGATGAAAAAAGCGGGCCGTCAATCACCAGCGAATGGTATTCCCCCTCCTCACCACAGGCATCGGCCCCAGCAGCTTCAAGGGCCTCAATGGTCGGCCAGTCGATCCGGCGTCCGAGAAAGGAGCGGTCAAGACGTTTATCCTCAACAACCACGATCATTGCGACAAAACCCGCCTCAATAAATTCTCCGACCAGTTTCCGCCGCTCTTCCTGCCAGAGCGGCAGATGGGGAGTGATCCCATGTTTGTCGCACACCTTCTCGACCCACTGCCGGTGCGGCAGAAGATCGATATCGCCAAAAACGCCATCGCCCAATCCATCAGCTTTGAGACCGGCAAGATGCTCCAGAAACCTCGCCTCATAATCGTCCCACGAGGCGCTGCCGATCTCCACCGGAATTCCCAAGGCGTCGGCCTGGGCCTGGATGATCTCGCGGGAAAGAGCATGCGATTTGCTCTTCTCGCCGTCATCACCGAACATGGTCAGAAGCCGACGGGGGCGGCCGCCCTGCCTGATCGCCCGATACAAGGCGAGACAGGAGTCCTTGCCCCCGCTCCAGGATGCGAAAAAGTCCTTCCCCTTTAAATCTCCCATCATTAAAACTCGTAGGCAACCGAAGCAAATACTGTCCGCCCGGCACCTGGGTAGGGTTGCTGAGCAGAGGTGAAATCAGGATAGTAGAAAGTGGAAATATAGGTATCATATTCCTCGTCCAGCAGGTTAGTGGCCAGCAAGGAGACGCGCCAATGATCCTTCAGTTCCTGTTGCATCTTAAGATCAACAGTCCAGTAGGACTCCAGTTCGATCTGGGCCTCGAGATTCGTTTTGCCAGCGTAATAACCGGGGCGGGCACCGGTGTAGCGAGCGACGACCGATGAAGTCAGGCCAAAATCAGCATAATGAGTCAGGCCTGCCTTGAACTGGGTTTCCGGTGTATAGCGCGCTGCTCTTATCGCACCTGGAGACAGCTCTTCCTCCGCATCAAGCAGGGTCAGAGAAAGATCGACCAGCAGGGAACGATAGGGACCAATTTTAGTCCCTGCTTCCCAGCCCGAAGCTTTGTAGCTGTCAAGATTTGCCGGACTGTAGTAAAAAGTGGCCGGATCATAATACCAGCTGATCTTGTCAGCCACGTCCCATTTGAAATGAGATAAAGACGCAAAAAACTTCCCGGCCAGCAGGCTCTGCTCAACCGTTATATCACTATACCAGCCAGTCTCCGGTTTAAGATCGGGATTGCCTCTCATCCCCCATTGATCCGGCCAGAAGAGATCATTCATAGTCGGCGCCTTGAAATGCTGACCATGGCTGACCTTAACCGCAGTCATCGGCAAAGGATTCACCACTAAACCGTAACGACTCACATCCTCATGACCGAATTTGGAATTGGTCTCATAACGATAGCCCACGAAGAGCCGCACCTGTTTTATCGGACGCAGGTTCAACTCGGCAAAACTTCCCTGTGTAAATATCCGGTGTTCTTCATCGACTATACCGGAACCGGTGGGATTACCATCAGCATCGAGAGATGTTTGTTCATTTTCGTAATCAAAATTGCGGTACTCGCTGCCCAGTACCATACCAACCTGCGAGAAAGGGTGCAGGTCAAGATTCCCCTCCATTCCTCGTATCGTGTTTGTTATGGTCGACTCCGAACCACCGGAACTGTAACGCTCGTAATTACTACTCCGCAAAACCGCACAGTCACCCTTGACCCGCCAGTCCAACGAGTCGGAGGCAGTTCCTTTCATAACGATGGAGCTATGGCGATTTTCCTCTTCGTGGCGATCCAGTAAAGACGCAGACTCCCCGTTGTAGAGAAGCTGCCCATTGGCGAGGTAATAAGGGGTAATGCCGGCCGGCGGCTCAACTCCCGGCATTCCGTATTCCCGGTCGACATAGCCGAAATTAAAATCAACACCAAACGAATCCCCTTTATCGAACAGCAGGTTCAAACCTATATCATTATGTTCAAGATCACTGTTCTCCCGAAAACCATCCGTTTCCTTGCGATTTACTGTCAAGTAATATCCGAAATCCTCGGTGGCGAAACGCCCGGTCTCTGCCGCCAGATGGTACGCCGATTCTGTTCCATATCCAGCCTCAACCTTAGTTACAGGCTGGTCCCGTTTCGGTTTCTTACTGATGATGTTAACAGTGCCGCCCATGGCCCCAGACCCGTACAGCAAAGACCCAGGCCCCTTGACTACCTCGACCCGCTCAATGGTGTTCAGGGGGATCTGGCTAACATCGGCCACTCCCAAAGAGGGTGAATTCAAAACCACCCCGTCCATCACCAGCATGGTTCCTTTGCCATCCATGCCGCGAATCTGAATCTCCTGGGAAGCTCCGCCATAATTCCCGTAAGTCCGCCAGTCAATACCCGGCTCATTGGCCAGCAACCCCCCTAGGGATTCCGCCGGAGCCTCTTCGATATCAACCGCATCCTTGACCACCACACTGCTGGCAATATCCTTCCGTTTCTCCTCGGTCTTGGTGGCGGTCACCACCACCTCGTCCATCACCGCAACTGCCTCAGCGCCTGTCTCACCTGCGGATGAATTCCCGGAGAATGACAAAATCATCGCGGCAAGAAATGCTACCAGAACAATTTTTTCAGAGACTTCAACATCTTCCGCTTTCTTCGTTGTTACTTTCCGGGCAAAACGCCGCAATGAACGGAGAACCACCTGAAAGGTCTCCCACTCTTTTACTTTCAGGATGGTCAATTTTGACTGCACCTCTTCACTGAACCTCATTTTTCACCTCAAAAAATCATTCGATTCCCAGGCCCGAGGCAAAAAAAATCCCCGGACCGAAATTAATCGATCCGGGGATTCCCAATTTATCCGCAAGATCAGTCGATATATCCCTTGTCCACGGGGATACATCACCATTTTTCAAGGCAGGTCTTCTGACTCCCGGATCATCCCTCCACCAGCCTTCCCGTCCTTAACAGACAGTGGCAAAATGGTTTCAGTCCCCGGTTACAGCGGCGGGCCCGCCCCGGATTTACACCGGGTTCCCTTTTAAGCTCTGATGAGCGCCTGAAAGTTGTTTTTCTAATCAACAACGGGTCTCCGGTCAAGTGAAAACATGTGATTTCCAGCGAAGAAAATCACCTGCAAAGCGATAAGTTGCTCCCAATCGAAGAAGAGCCGAACAGAGTATCCCTTGTTTTGCCAGTTCGGAAAATTATCGCCCGGACAGATCCATTTCAGGACTTCACATTTAGAGGGTTCTCATAAAATTTCCGGCTCCAATTTTTCTTTTTTTACAAACAATCAACGACAAAGGACAGGTGCGACAATTTGCCACATTGCATCCTTAAAACTGCTTGAGTAGCTTGACTGCCACATTGTAGCAGAACGCTCGCTTGTTTCGAACACCGAAACAGGAGTACAGGATCATTCCAGACAAACGGAGAGTTATGGCAGATATAAATTCAAAGCACACCACCCGGAAAGCAAATGATGGCAAAAGAGTTGCGATCATCACACTGATCGTCCTTTTTCTGGCAGTGCCGATCTTGCTTCGAGCCGGATCAGCGCCCCGTCCGGAAATTGATCACCCCGTTGTCAAACCCCACGTCTATACCAGACATCTACGCTGTGTAAATTGCGGGATGAAACTCAATATGTGGGCCAGGACCCGCCATTCATTCACCCTTTCTTCAGGCGAATATCATACCTGCTCAATCCACTGTGTCGCCGATCTCGCCCGGCAGCACAAGGAATCGGCCAAAAACGTGAAAGTTGCCCTTTATCTGGAACCGGAGACCATGCTCGAAGCCGATCAGGCCTTTTACCTGGTAGGTTCAACGGCAGTCGGTACCATGACCGCAGTCTCCAAGATTGCCTTTCGCACAGAAAAATCCGCCACCGATTTTGCCAACAAGTATGGCGGATCAGTTATGAACTTTGCCGAGGTCCTGGCCCGGGCAAGTGAAGAGCTTTGAACCGATGAGTTAACCCCACTCTCAGATATCGAAACACGTTCCACTATCCGGGAAAGTTTCGTTCTGCGTATTCAACCTGCAAATAATTTCAAAGGAGAAAAATATGAATGTTTCATTTTGGAGATCAAGCCTGCTCGCACTGTCCATGACCATGGCCGGGATGATGCTGACCGGTTGTGGCGGCGGAAGTTCCGATAGCGCAGCAGCACCATCCACTTCAACTTCCATCTCAGGCTCGGTAGTCGCCGGACCCGTCAACGGGTGCGAGCTCACCGTTCACGATACCACCGGTAACCGGGTGGCCGGACCCGTAACTTCAAACTCCGGGGCGTTCACCGTTATGGTCCCCAACACCCGACTCGCTGAGGAGCTTGTTTTTCAGTGCACGGGAGGAACATATACCGATGAAGCTACCGGCAACACTACCACAGCCGCAACCTTAAGCGGTCGGTTTAGCGCCGGCACCCTGAGCGCAAACGCTTCAGCCATCCTCACCCCCGGCACGACTGTCATCCACGGCCTGATCGAAGCAGGTCTCACCAGAGCAGCGGCAGAAGCAGCCTTTGCCGGCGCTTTCGGCTATACGCCGGCTTCCGGTATTGCACCCAATGTTAACGGCGCCGGTACCGACGACGAAAATCTCGCCGGGCTGCGGGCAGCGGCTTTCAGTTGGCTCACCAAAAAACTCGGCCTGACACCGGGACAGCAGTTTGCAATGCTCTCTGCCATAATTGAGGATCTGGCTGCCGATTCAACCCTCGACGGAGTCGGGCCTGTTGTCATGACCCTCCCCAAAGATACATGTAACCGGTTCGGTGCCAGCCTGATCGCCCAGGGCAGTGCCATGGGACTTACGGCCAACAAACTCGGCACTCTCCCCTTCGCTAAAGTCGCCGAAACCGCTACATACCGGATCGAATATCAGCCCATGATGATGGGGGCCATGCAGGGCAAGACCGTGTTCAAGTTCCTGATCACCGATCTTAACGGCACTCCTGTTATCGGGGAAACGCCAACCATCAAGGCGACAATGGAAATGGCAACCATGAGACATGGAACTCCTGTGGACGGAGTCACAGAACAGGGAAGTGGAATTTACCAGGGAACTCTTTATTACCTGATGGCCTCAATGATGAATGGCATGTCGGCCGGTTACTGGTCACTCGATATCACCGTTAATGGTGAAACCGCCACCTTCTACCCAACAGTGGGTATGGCCATGGGCGATACCACCAGAGCCACTCTCAAGGATGCCAACGACAAGATCAGTATCATGGGCAATCAGCAGGTACGCAGCTATTACCTTTTCAAGGACAGCCTGTCTGGGACAACCGGCAATCACACGCTGGGATTATTTATTGCCACCCGCGACCAGAACATGATGACCCATCCGGCCCTTGCACTTGGCCTGGATCTGCATGACGAAAACGGAACAATCTGGACGGTAAACTCTGTTGCTGTCGAGGTTTCAACCGATGGTGGCTTAAACTGGAGAACAATGACTGATGATGCCACCGGTCATTGGAGCATTTCGGCTTTGACAGGACTGGTTGATGGACAGAGCAACGACATTCTGGTCCGGCTGACAGTGAATGGTGTTGAGAAAACCACTGATGGCACTGTGGCCGGAAATCCGGCCACTTTCACGGTAACAC
Organism: Pseudomonadota bacterium; assembly: GCA_018823285.1. Classification (NCBI taxonomy): domain Bacteria; kingdom Pseudomonadati; phylum Pseudomonadota; species Pseudomonadota bacterium. Next base: position 19,657 of record JAHJIQ010000045.1, on the reverse strand, counting down.
CATGATCATGCAGTTTCTTTCCACATCAATCAAACAGATCACCACCCTTGCCCTGGTCGGCATCGTTCTGGCAATGCCGACCGGGAGCCGGGCCGGATCCTGTTGCGGCGGGGGAGGAGGCGGCTCGCTGATTCTCCCCAAGACCGCCATCTCCGCTGTTTCCATGGATACCGCCTGGGAAAAGTATGACGGCTACTACGATCTGAAGAGCGACTGGCGTCCGGATCCTCCGGACTCAGACCTCTCCCAGTATCGGGTATCCCTTGCCCTGGCCCAACGGCTCGGTGCCGATTGGCAGGGGTCACTGAATCTGCCTTATGTATGGAACCGCAACAGATATTCGGCTGTCGATTCAACCACTGAAGGCATGGGAGATGCGAGCGTTGCAGTCACCTACGAAACTTTCAAGTCTCCCAGTTGCGTCACTAAAATATCAAGGCTCAAAGACCTGACCCCATCGATATACATCGGTACAGGTTTATTGATTCCGACCGGGGTTTCTCCATATGATGATGTGGACAACAGCTTCGATATCACCGGGAGAGGGTTTTACCGGGCTGACTTGAATATCATGATAGATAAAAGTATTTTCCCCTGGACCTTTACCCTCAACGGGGGAACGGGACACCATTTTGAACGCAAGGTAAACAGGGAGTACGGTCGATATGTAGAACCCTACAAAAAGCAGCTCGGCAATACGAGAAACGGTTCGGTGGCAGTGGGATACACCTGGGATCTACCCTGGGAGGCCACTACCGGGATGACGTTGATCACGACCATCACCTACAGCGACCGCCATGAAGATAAAGCAACCATCAATGGGATCACGGATGAAACCAGCGGGCTGCGTAAACGGAGTGTCGGTCTCTCCACAAGCCTTCTTTCCTTTGCCGACGACTGGGCCTTGACCCTTGGATACACAACGAGCCGACCAAGCGATGATTGGGGCAATAACTGCCCGGCCACGGATATTTTCTCTCTGGGAGTCAAGCATGTTTTCTATTAACAATCCCCGGCGGATTATCCGGAATCAATGGTGCCGGTTTGGAGTCATACTCCTGTTTCTCATTTTTATCGCCGGTTGCGGTGGAGCCACCGATGATCTCTTCCCTTCCGGTGACGACGAACGTCCGGTCGCAACTGATGAAACAGGTGGACTTCCCGGAAACACCTCTCCGGATTTTGCCCTGATCACCACCGATTACAACACCTTCACCCTCTCGGATTATCTGCAGGGAGGAGCAAACGAGGCCGATGCCGTGGTGATTTATTTCACCATGTGGTGTCCGGTCTGTTCGGCTCATATGGACCATATCCAGTTCCAGATCATGCCCGAATTCACCGGAAACAGAGTCGTTTACCTGGCAATTGATTACCTTTCCGGCTCCACGGCCAGCACCACTCAGGCCCAGCAGGACGCGGGATTTGCCGGGGGAAACTGGCTGGCAGCGGCTGATCCCGGCCAGGTCGTCACCGGAATCTTTAATGCCACCATGGCCACCACCGTGGTAATCGATCCAAGTGGCAAGGTGCGCATGAACGAGGATTTCCGGACCGGTGAAAACCTGCTGCAACTCCTGAGAGAACTAACCGCTGCTGCGCCCTGATCAGCAAAAGGCAGCGACACCGCTCAACAACAGGCGCCACCGCAACCATCATCATCTGCCGCTTTCTCGGAACCGGATCCACAGATAAAGGGGCCAAAATGTGAGCTTCGATCACCGATGACGGTGAAGTGTGGAGCATAACGGGTTTCCGCCAGCATTGAAGCAGTGTTTCCACAAACAAGCATCGGCTTGCCGGTAATAAACCGGTGGTGGTCGTCCAGGTCGAAGAAATGGGGAAAATCGGCAACGGTGCCGTGGTAGGTCGCGGTCTGGCCGTAGTCCTCGCAGATGTCTTCCAGACTGTCCAGCTTAAAGGCCCGAATGGTTTCCGAGTAGAAATCCACCATGCCGATTTTCGCCTCGATCTCGGGATTGCCCAAATCGATCATGCAGCTCGCGGTCTTGCGGAAGTCGAGACAGCCCAGGTCACGCAGCAACCGGCGGAAATCCTCCCGATACATCGCTCCGGCCAGGCATTCACCGTGCAACACGGGGTCGAGATAGAATTGTTCCGGCACCCTTCGTCCGGCAAATACATCGGCAAAGAGGAGTTCCCCGCCCGGTTTCAGGACCCGGAAAATCTCGGAAAAGACACTCCGTTTATCAGGCGAGAGGTTGATGACACAGTTGGAAATTACGACATCAACGGAATTGTCGGCGATATCCAGGGCTTTGAGGTCTTCGATATAGCCATTTCTGAAATCAATATTCGGTTTGGCAAAGCCAAACCTGATCATCTGGGTATCGATATTGCGGCGGGCAACTTCCAGCTGCTCCTCGGTCATGTCGACACCTATGACATACCCTGATGGACCGACAAGCTTCGCGGCAAGAAAGGCGTCCCGGCCGGAGCCGCAGCCAAGATCAAGCATGGTACAGCCCGCAAGAGCGGGAGGCAACGGCGAACCGCAGCCATAAAACCTGGTCAGGATTTCATCATTGATTTCAGTGAGCGCCCTTCGAACTGAAGGCGTCAGATTTTCGTCGGTGCAGCAGCAGACACTGGTCTGGAGATCTTTGCTGCCCTGGATTATTTTGCCGTAATAATCGCGTAGTTTGTCTTTATCGAGAGTATTCGTGGTCATTGTTTTCCTGTAAAAAAAAGTTAATTATTCACAACAATTGCAACTGTTCTTTTTGTTCATCATCGGTTCGAGAAATCGGACGAATAACAGTGAGGCTGCAGCCCCGCCTAAAATGGGCGCCGCGACATAAATAACCAGAAAGCCATACCGGTCATCAGGAAAAGCCGCACCTTTCCATCCCGCCAGCCAGGCGAAGATTCGGGGCCCTAAGTCCCGGGCCGGATTGAGGCCTGCCTGGGTAAGAGGGGCGATCACGCAGATAATGGCTGCCACTGTCATGCCGATGAACAATGGCGCCAAGGCATCATCGGGCCGTCCGACATTGCAGCCCTCGGTCAGCGCAAAAATCATCATCACCAGAATGAAGGTGCCAACAGCCTCGGCGCCAAAGGCATTCCAGTACGAAACAACCGCGTTGGCGCCGGCCCCGGGATTCGGATAATATTCGCCGAACATCATTGCAGTTTGTATGGACTCCTGACTTCCCCGCACGATCCCGTGCATGGTTTCATAGGCGGCAATTGATCCGGAAAACAGGGTGTAGAGCACGGTCGCCGCCAGAAAAGCGCCGACGAACTGCGCCGACAGATAAACCGGCAGTCTGCGCACTGTCATCCGGTGCCCCAACACCATGGCAACACTGACCGCCGGATTGAGATGGGCGCAAGAAAGATGGCGGGTGGCGTAGATGGCGAGCGTCACCCCCAGGCCCCAGACGGCGGCAACCTGAAAAAGACCGTTGTGGGCAGAAAAAAGCACGGTTACCGCTACCGAGCCGCAACCGAAAAACACCAAAATAAAGGTGCCGATCAACTCCCCGAAAAACTCAGGTGAATTCCGCATTTCTTCTCCTTCTCAAAGTCCAGGCGTTTGGTTCAAATCGCTATTGGCCACAATTCGTCCTTCTCCATGCTGTATAGTAAAACCGATCTGATCGAGATATTCCAGCACCGGCAGACCGAGGCTCCGGTTAAAGTCAAGCGCCTCCTTACAGTCCCGCAGGCAGAGTTCCCCCCTGTCGACGATCCAGGCGCCGACTTTTTTCTTGATTCCTGCCATGGCAGAGGAGGTGAGATAACGCTCGTTGTTCAAGCGGATCATTTCGCCTGTTTTACAGAAAAAATCGAGGGTTCGCTGGGTCTGTCGCAAGGTGAGCGGTATTTCCGCCGTCTTGACGAAATATCCGGCGCTGAAAGGCCGGAGGCCCTGGTCTTCGGCGTACCGTTGCAGCAGGGCGCCCACCCCGGTTAAATCTTCAGGAAGCCGCTGCCTGAAATCGGCAGGTGTAATACCCCCTTTCATTCTGTCCCACAGTCCTTTGCGGCAGAGATCATCAACGATCCGCACGGCGAGTTTCTCGTCACAGGCCGGTCGGCATTGATGGATGAGCTCCGGAACCTGCATGGGCTGCCGGTCAGGCTTGGCTGCAAATGCCGCCTTGAGTATATCGACAAAACGGCTGGTAAAAGTTTCAAGATCGGGCGCCCGAACTATTTTACCGGCGGATAAATCAACCAGGGTTTTAGCCTTAAGGCCCGAGGCAACATACCCTTCTATTCTTGCCGGCGACCAGATTGTCCTGATAGCCAGAGAGTTCACATCAATGGGGATGCCGGGGTGCAATCGGCAGAATTGTGCAACATAGGCGGCTAGGTCATCGGCCTGCAGCGCCTTGAGCCTACCGGAAATTATTGCTTTGTTTGCTTCACGTACTTTTTCGCCGCTGTGCTCAAGGACGCTGCCGCCGGCAATGACGGCGTTCCTGTTCAAGGGCGTGACCACGAAATGATCCCCTGCCGCCACCACGGCAGGCTTTTTAAGTTGCATCTGCACAAGGCTGTTCCCGGCTGTTCCGTCAGGAGGGGAGTCGATAAATTTAACGGTGGCGGTAAGGACCGAGACGCCAAGATAGAGTTTGACCTTCTGCCTCTCCTTGATGCCTGTACCTGCATGCGGTGGGATTTGCATGGTCGCGTTAAAGTGGGATACGGGGGGGTATTGTCCCGGCGCAGCAAGACACATGCCCCGACAGATGTCGTCCACCCCGACGCGGTGAAGATTGATGCCGATTCGCTGTCCGGCCGTCGCCTCGTCGATTTTCCGGCCATGCTCTTCCAGGGAACGAACCCGGGTGGTGATCCCATTCGGCTGAATCGAAAGATCATCGTTGACCCGGATCTCACCGGACAGCACCGTGCCGCTTACCACCGTGCCGATCCCTGAAAAACTTCGGATCTGGTCGATCCAGAGCCGGAAGGGCATAGCCGGTGGTTTCCCGGAAGATTGTGTCATGGCCAGGTCAAGCAAGGTTATGATCTCTTCCCTGCCGCTGCCGTTAATGGCCGAAAAACGGATAACCGGTTTTCCTTCCAGAAAGGTGCCCGCCGTCAGTTCCATGATCTCCAGTTCGGCCAGTTCCACGGTCTCGGCATCAACGCAATCCGTTTTTGACAGAACCACCATCCCGTCGTTGACCTTGAAAAAAGAGAGAATGTCCAGATGCTCTCTGGTCTGCGGCATGACGCCGTCATCGGCCGCCACCAGGAGAACGGCAAGGTCGACACCCTGCAACCCGCGCACCGTATTCTTCAGGAAATCCTGGTGCCCGGGCACATCCACAAATGAAGCAACCGTTCCATCCGGCCGCGGCCAGCAGGCAATACCCGCCTCCAACGACAGCCCGCGCCGTTTTTCCTCGGGATGCCGGTCCGTGTCAATACCGGTTATCTGTTTGACAAAGGAGGTCTTGCCGTGATCAACATGTCCGGCAACCCCGATGGTGACGTGTTTCATCTCAATACTCATATCAAGTGTGGAAGGGACAAGGGGAATCGAACCTCCTCCTGGTTTTGCAGACCAGGCGCACGGTTTTGAAGACCGCCGGGCGCACCAGCACCATTGTCCCTATCGAATTATTTGCCGGCAACCCATTCCTTATATGGCCATTGCTCCATGCCGCCGGTCAGAATGGTGAGCTTTGCCTCCGGCACCCCTTGCTCCTTGAGATAGTCATAGGTCCGTTTCGCGCCCCCCTTGCCGCGCGGGCAGACGACAACAACGGCTTCATAGTCCTTGGCCCGGTTGACCGCAGGGTCAATGGTCTGTCGCTCGGCATCCGACTTGACCGGATAGGCATTGGTCTCCAGCGACCCCTTGATATGGTGGGCAGCGAAATCCTGCTTTTCCTGGATATCCACCAGGAGCACTGTCCTTTCCGCTTCGAGCCAGCCTTTCAGCTCTTCGGCTGACACATACTGGTAATCAGCGGCCATGCCCTGCTGTGCAAAGGCCAGAAATGCGGTACAGATGATCAGAACAAATTTTTTCATGATGATATTTCTCCTTTGTTTTTTTGCTTCACAATTATTTCAACGTTGGTCAGCAATAATATCTTCCTTTCAATTCACATTTTTCAAGGGTCGGACATCTGTCACAAACTGCATAGCGCAACCGATCCTCAGCGCCCCAGAGTTGCCGGGCCGTCAAGGCACACTGCAGCACACAATCATTGCAGGAGGCCGGTTCACCATCCCGGCTCAGGATCCAGTGGTCCCTCTCCAGAAGAATCTTTTTCTTTGCATTACAAGGGCCGCAGAGAAATTGGAAATGAACCTGCCCGTCCTCGTCTTTCTTCTTCCAGGTTGGCATCTCTGACCTCCTGCTAATAGCCGGCGTGCAAGGCGGCCCCGATGGCGCCAACCAGGTCCGGGGACTCGGGTGAGACCACCCGCGCCTCGGGGAGACGTTCCCGGAGTAACTTGACAACGCAGGGGTTGCGGGCCACGCCACCGGAAAAGACGATGGTCTCACCGTGTCCCATTCGATTGAGCATGCCAACCATCCGATTAACCACCGACAGATGCACGCCCATGGCAATATCCTTTGGCGAAAAACCACGGTTCTTCATGGAAATCACCTCCGACTCGGCAAAGACCGTACACATGGAGTTGATCCCGACCTCGGTTTCAGACCTCAGGGCTTCCGACCCGAATTCATCGAGCCGGAAGCCAAGGGTGGCGGCCATAATCTCCAGGAAGCGGCCGGTGCCGGCGGCGCACTTGTCGTTCATCTGAAAATTACTGACCCGGCCCTGCCGGTCCAGGGCAATGACCTTGGAGTCCTGGCCGCCGATATCGACAATGGTCCGGCAATCCGGGAAAAAATGGCGGGCGCCGAGGGCGTGGGCCTTGATCTCGGTGATCACCTCATGGGCGAAATGCTCGGCGGCCAGATGGCGGCCGTAGCCGGTGGCCACGATCCGCCCCGCCCCATATTTGCCGACCATCTCCAGGGCCTGGCCATAGGGATCGAAGCCGCTCTCGGCCAGCTGCTGGTCGAGCAGGTTGCCGTCACGGATGACGGCAACCTTGATCGTCCGCGAACCTAAATCAATACCGATCTGCATCTCAGCCCCGAATCTGCTCCAGAAAGGCTTCTATTCTCGTCTGCAACTGGCCGACATCCTCGGGGGAATAGTCCGTCTCGATGGAGAGATAGGGAATCCCTTCCTTCTCGCACATCTCGCGGATCTTGATCTCCTCGATGTTGTAGGTGTGACAGAACTGCAAGGAGTAATGCAGCACGCCCTGGGCCTTGGAAGCGCGATATTCCTTCAGCACCTGATGGACCCGTTCGTCGTTGGGGGTGAAGCAGGAGCAGTCGATCTGCATGTAGCGATCGGTCAACACCTCAAGCTGGCGGTCCATGGCGATCTCGCCTTCGGCGATCAGGTCCTTGAAATAGCGGGTGCCGATGCAGGACTCCTCGCCCACCACCACCGCCCCGGCCGATTCCAGCAGGTTGTGGACCTTCCAGTTGGGCAGGGCCATGGGGGTGCCGGAGACCATCACCCGGGGGGCCTCGGCCGGGAAAGCCCCTGAACCTTCCGCGACCCTTCCTTCAAGCTCGTCGCAGAGTTCGTTGACCTTTTCGGCAAAGCGCACCGGCTCGTCATAGAAGGCGATCTGTTCAATGAGCAGGGCGTCCTTGCCGCTGATCGGCGCCGGATTGGCGGCACGGAGTTTGGTTAACCGCTGCAGGGCGCGGCGCTTGTCGTTGATCACCCGGATCGCCCCGGCCAGATCCTCGGCGGAAATGGCCTTCTTGCAGACCTCTTCGACCTTGGCTTTAAAATCCTTCACCTCTTCCAGCCAGAGCGCGCGGTCCCGCGCCTTTTTCATCTGGGGGATCTCCATGACGTAGGTGGGCACCAGCCGGTCGAGGATCTCCCAGGTCTTTTTCTTGGCGTCGCAGGTGGTCTCGCCGTAAACAAAATCAACGCTCTGGAAATAGGGGCAGATACGACCCGCCTTGAAGCCATAGGCCGATTTGACCATGGGGCAGATATTGCGGGGCAGAATTTTTTCGGCGTCCGGGATCGAGCCGGGCGAGCCGCCGCAGAGGCCGACGCAAACCCCGCCGGCCGCCACCACGATCTCCTCGGGGATATAGACGCAGAAGGTGCCGACCACCGGCTTGCCGCTCTTTTTTACTTCCAGCATCTCCTGGATCCGGCCGCCGAAGATTTCCGAGATCATTTGATCGAAATAGCCCATCTTTTGCGGCCGGTTCTTCTGGGCCAGAAACAGTTTGCCATAGACCTCGCCCAGCATCTGCCGCGCCTTGTCAAAGCGGGGTACGTCCATGTCAAGCCCGGCCCACATCTCGGGGTAGGCTTTTACCTCAAAAGTTGCGTTGTTCATGATGGTTTCCTTAATGTAGTAACGATCTTTTTCTCTAACGCCAGGACGCAGAGGCGCAAAGGTGGGTTTGTTGCGGGCAAACGAAATCGGCACACCAACAAAACCTCAGCGCCTTGGCGCCTTGGCGTTAAAATCTTCTTCTTACCTCGCACCTCAAGCCTATTTCTCCACCGGCAGACCGGCTTCCCGCCAGTCGGCGAAGATGGCCTGGTTGATCTTCTCGTAGCCGAGCTTCTGCAACTTCCGGTAGGCGTTGTAGCTGCGGCCCCCGGAGTTGCAGTAGACGACGATCTGTTTCTCCTTGTCCAGCACCTCGGATCCGGCCGCAAAGCCGGCCACCGGGATGTTGATGGCGTCGGGGATATGGCCGGCCTGGAACTCCTCCGGGTCGCGGACATCGACCACGGTGAGGTTGGTGGCGCCGCTGTTGATCAGACTCTGCAGCTCGGCCGGGGCGATCTTGGTGGTCTCAATCCTTTTTTCGTAATCGGGCCCGGCGTAGATCGGCAGCCCCTTCTCCTCCCAGACCGGCATGCCCTCGGCATAGATGAAGACATTGTCATAGCCGGCGGCGATGGCCCTGGCCGCCGCCTTCTTGGACTTGCCGCATTTGCTGCCATTGCAGTAGAAGACCAGGCGGGCCGACTTCTCCGCCGGCAACTGGCCGGCAAATTTATCCCATTGCTTGACCGGGATGCTGATCGCCCCTTTGATGTGGACTTCCTGATACTCCTCGGGGTTGCGGGCATCGATTACGGTCAGCGTGGCCTTGCCGTCGAGCATCTTCTTGAGCCCCTCGGTATCGACCAGACCATGGCCGTCCCTCATCTGATGGTAGAGCAGGGTGTACTTGAAGGTGGCCGGGTCGAGCCAGTCCAGGGTAGCGTCGCCCACCTGGGCGAAGGGGTACATCAGGTAGTTGAGCGGTTCCCCGGCCTGCGGCGGATTCAAGGTCAGGTCGCGGCCCTCGCTCAAGCGGAGCCGGTAGGCATCGACCCCGCCCCAGAAGTACTCGCGGTACTCCCTGGTCCTGGCCTCGTTCAGTTCCAGTTTCTCGACCAGCATCTTCTTGCGGACATCGGCCGGATCGACCGGGACCCAGCCGTAACCGGGCAGGTAGAACTCGGCCCAGCAATGCTGCCAGGTGGAGATATCCTGGCTCATGTCCTTGCCCATCCGGATGCCGAAGACCTCGCGGGCCGGCACCCCGGCGGCCCGGGCCAGGGCGATATAAACCGAGCTGATGTCGGCGCACTTGCCGCCCGGATCCTGGAGGAGCAGGCAGACATCACCCTTGCCGCAGCCCCGGGTCTCGGGCTTGCGGTAGGTGTTGTCCACCGTCCAGTCATAGACCGCCCGGGCCTTGGCCAGCACCCCTGTCTGGCCCTTGGTGATCTCGGCCGCCAGCTTGGTGATCTGTTCGGTGAAGGGGGCCAGCGAGGTGGGCGCCAGATAGAGGGCGTAATCGGCCGGGTCCCAGGCCGCTTCCTGCGCCGGGAAATTCCGGCGGGCTACCTCGTGGCGGGCGGCCGTGAAGGACAGGGACAGCTGCCGGTCGGTGGCCGTCTTGTCCCAGCGGGCATAGAGCACCGGGGTGCCGAAAACCCTGTCGGTGTAGACCGCCGCCTCGGTGTAGTCGCCCTCCAGCTTGACCCCGGTGATGTCCTGATCACCATCGGTCACCGGATAGGGTAGCCAGAGCTTGACCTCCTGCCCGGCCGGCTGGGCCGACAGATCGAAATCCATGGTAATCACCCCGGAAACCTTGTTGGCGAAGGCCGGGGAGGCAAAGACAAGAAGCATCGTCAGGATCAGGCCCAAAATGTTCTTCTGCATGATATTCTCCAAGTGCGAAGCGCGACGATCAATCGCCAGCTAGTTTAGTAAAAACTGAAATTGGCCGGGAAAGGATCTAATAGCAAGGAAAAGACCAAAGAACAAATACAAAGGTCCGATGTCGGCCAGGGAACCGATAGGGAAAAGCTAGAGGCTGGATAGGATATACCTGTCCGTTTGGAAGAAAAGCGAGGCGGGATATTAACCTTCGCTGGCGCCGGGCAGGGCGCAGGGCCCGCCGACGCAGCAGCCCTCGACATCGAAGGCGTTCAGAATTCTTAATTCCTTTTCCCGCCGCGCGGCGGGCAGGCCCGGCAGCAGCGGCTGGCTTTCGGCCAGGGCGACCAACTGGGCCCGGTCGGGTATGGCGGCCAGGCCGGGGGCGAGCACCTTGCCGCTCACCGTGTCCAGCAGCTCGGCGTCCTCGCCGTTGCTGATCACCGCCAGCGGGATGACGGTGGCTTCCTCCAGGACCCGGGCCGCCGCCACCGTGGGCCGCTCCCGGGTGACCAGGGAACCGGGCCCGTAGCGCAGGAGCAGCAGGGGCCGCCCGGCCAACCGCACCACCAGTTCGATGGTCGAAACCACGAAGCAGCCGGCGAACAGGGTCTCGATCTTGCGCCGCGGTTCCAGCTCGTCTTTGGCAAAGCCCTTCTCCTCGACCAGCAGGCGGGCCAGCTTCTGCCGGTAGCGCTCGTCGTCGGTGTCGACCAGGGCCTCGCCGGTGACGAAATCGGTCAGCGTCCCGTAGATCATGTGGTGGGAAGGGATGTCGGCCATGGGTGCTCAACTGCGAGTTGGTCACAATAAAAAAGGGGCCGTTGCCAGCCCCCAGGATAACCCATAAAACAACGAGTTATAAGTGAAAAGTTATAAGTTATAAGTTTCGGTTGTTACTGATCAGATGGCCGGCAGTGGATTCGAAGTCTGGAGCTTCAAACAGTACCTTCCACAACTTGTAACTTTAAACTTTAAACTTATAACTGTCTTTTAAAGGCTCAGCCACGACTCGGAGAAGACATTCTGGCCGGACAATACCTTGTAGGTCTTGTAATGCTCCAGGGCCTTCTGGTCGAGGGTGGCGGGATCGGGGTCGTTGCCGTCCATCATCTCGTGGACCATGCTGACGATGGTCTGGCGCTCGCCGCGGCAGAGGGCCATCAACTCGGGGTCGTAGGAGTTGACGATGGCGGTGGTCAGGTTGTACTTCATCAGCATGATCAGATAGGTGCGGTCCAGATAACCCCGCAGTTCGTGGGCCACGCCGTTACTGACGTTGGAGAGGCCGACGGTGGAGCGGGCCCCGGGGGCGATCTCCTGCAGCATGCTCAAAAACTCCAGGCCGGAGGCGATCTGGTCGGCGCCCAGGGTGATCGGGGTGGCGATGGGATCGAAGATCATCTTCTCGTTGGGGATGCCGGCCTCGTTCAAAGCCATCATCAGGTCGACGGCCATGGCGCAGCGCTCGTTGGAGTCGCGCGGCATGCCTTCCGGGCCCCAGAGCAGGGTGATGGCGTTGCAGCCGGCCTCGGCGGCCACCGGGATCAGCTTCTCCATGCGTTCGGGCTGGGCCGAGATCGAGTTCATGATCGCCCCGGTCTTGTTCTTGATCGCCGCGAAACCGGCGGCCATGGCGGCGGTGTTGGTGGTGTCGAGGCAGAGCGGCAGGGGGGTGACCTCCTCGATGGTCTGCACCACCCAGGGCAGCAGCTCGGTGCCGTCCTTGCGGGCCGGGCCGACGTTGAGGTCGAGCCAGGCGGCGCCGGCGGCGGTCTCTTCCTTGGCCATCTCCTGGATCGGGCCTTTTTCGCGGGCCTTCATGGCGGTACCGCTGCGGGTACCCATGATGTTGATGCTTTCGGCGATGCCGAGTACGAGATTCGAAGACATTTTTCTCTCCTTTGCAATCAATTGATATTTCAGATTCCTGGGAATCGGTTTAGCGGGTGGTGCCGGGAGCGCTGAAAATAAGCGCTAAAACTAGCGGTAATACAGCTGGTTGTCAACCGGGATGTGGCGGGAGGGTGATTTTGCCGGGTCACCCGAGAATTTACCGGTCAATTCGGTCTGGGAAGATCCCTCGTGGAGGAGGTCAAACGTAACCGGCACGTTACAGCTTGCATAAGTAAGCCAGGCGAATTAAGTTAATGTCAACGACATTAATTGACTACAAGGTGACTCCATGAGCCAAATTACCGCCCGACTCTCGGAAGAGATGGTCAAAGAGATAGATCGTGCCGCGCGGGTTTTGCATCGCTCCCGGGCCGACATCGTCCGCAAGGCCATCGAAACGTATCTGGAAGACTTTGACGATCTGAATACCGCCATCGATCGGCTGCGTGACCCTGCCGACTGCAGCCTGGATTGGGAGCAGGCTAAACGTGAATTACTCGCTGCAGATTAAGGAAAGTGCCTTCAAAGAGCTGCGGCGAATCGACAAGCCTCAACGTCTGCGCCTCATTGAAGCCATCGAGGCGCTGCCCGACAACCCGCTGGCAGGCAAATCCCTGAAAGGTGATCTCTCCGGCCTGCGCCGCATCCGGGTTGGCGACCATCGGGTAGTCTATGAACTGATCGAACAACAACTTCTCATCCTCATCGTGCGCGTGGCGCACCGCAAATCCGTCTATCGTTGACCGTGGTCCCACTTTTTCTTGCCCCCAAGCCAACTGCCTGACATCATTGCTTTGCAGTCTGAAAAATGGCTGTTTTTTGATCCTTGAGGCAACTTTTTAACCGCAAATGCGCGGCTCAAAGACGATAGGCATCAAAGGAAGAGAGTCCGCTTTTGCCTCCAGAATGGCTCAGGGGCCAAGAACATCAGAGCAAGAATCAAGCAAAGACGCGATCCCCCGGACATTGTTTTTATGTCCTTAAGACAGAGGCTTTTCCCAAATCCGCACGGCGTGATCCAGCCATCCATCGGCATCGGGGCCGATGCCGAGCCCGAAGCTATGCAATATGGAGTCCGGGTTTCAGGCGGCAGAGCTGATCGTGTAGACGGTCTGGGTCGGAAAGGCGAAATCCAGGCCGCTGTCCCGGAAGGCCCGCATAACGGCCAGGTTGATCGTGGTCTGGACCGCGGGGATGTCTTCGCCCTTCTTGATGTAATAGATGAAGGTGATATTCAGCGAAGAAGCCCCGAATTCGCTGAATGAAACCACCATCTGTTCTTCGAGCCCCGGGGTCTTGGCGACGATCTCGCGCAAGATCCGCATCGCCTCTTCCATCTTCTCCGGGGTGGTGTCGTAGGTGAGCCCCAGGCTGGCGACGACCTTGCGGGATGGCTCCCAGCTGATGTTTTCCACGGCCGAATCGGCAAACTTGGCGTTGGGAATAGTCACCGTGCGGCCTTCCAGGGTCTGCAGGCGGGTGCTGCGGACCCCGATCTCCTTGATCACCCCGTCGTAGCCGGCAACCTTGACCCGGTCGTGCAAGTTGAAGGGCCGGTCGGTGAAGATCGTGAAGCCCCCGAAGACATTGGAGACGGTATCCTTGGCGGCCATGGCCAGGGCCAGGCCGCCGATGCCGAGCCCGGCGATGAGCGCCCCCACGTCGTAGCCGGCGTTGTTCAACCCTACGATCACGGTCACGGACCAGATGATCAGCTTGGAGCCTTTCCGGGCGATGGGCAGGAGCTGGTCGTCCAAATCGCTCTCGGTCTTCTTCGACAAGGGAGCCAGAAATTCCCGGAAAAAAGCGTCGAGGAGACGCACCACCATCCAGCCCACCATCAGAATGACCAGGAACTGGAGTACGCCTCCGGTGACAGTCTTGGCCGCTTCGGGCAGGCTCAGGGTCCGCAGCCCGAACCAGATGCCAAAGAGGATGAAGGCGGCCACCACCGGTTCTTCCACCATGTCGATGATGATGTCGTCGAGCTTCGACTCGGTCTTGGCTGTCAGCCGCCGGGCGACGGTGGTGAAGAACCAGTAGAGCGCCTTGCCCGCCACCATCGCCACGACGATGATGCCCAGGGCCAGGAGCCATTCCTGAATCGTGTTCGAATAGTAGGTCTTGTCCAGTATGTTCATCTTTGTCCTTCTGGCGCCTGGATTTTACCGGCCCCGGGGGGCCGGGTTCAACGGTTTGCCCAGCTTACTGCTGGCCGGGATTTTCTTTTTATTCCTGCAACAACTCCACCCGGGCGGCCCTCACTCGGCCAGCTTGGCCTGCACTGTGGGAAACAGCCCCATGTCGGTATGGGGCAGGAAGAGCGCCGCCATGTAGTGGTTCATGAACTGGGGGTTCTCGGCCAGCTCCATGTTGGTCATCAGCTTGCTGACCTCGGTCCGCTCCCGGAACCGCTTGTTGTCGCAGAGGCTGATCTGGCAGCCGGTCAGCGAGGCGTTGCCCAGGTAGTAGAAGCGTTCCCGCTCGATATCGGGCAAAAGCCCGATAGTGATGGCCCGCTCGAGATCGATGTAGGCCCCGAAGTTGCCGGCCAGGATCACCCGGTCGAGATCGGTAAAGGTCATGCCCACCGATTCCAGCAGGGTCAAATAACCGGCGTACATGGCGCCCTTGGCCCGGATCAGGTTGTCGAGGTCGACCTCGGTGATGACAAGGTCCTCGCCGGTCAGCGAATCACCGCCCCAGGCCAGGACGTACTCGTAGCCGTCGTGGCCCTCGCGGATGCGGGGATGGGAGAGGGCCCGGTTGAACTTGCCCTGCTGGTCGATGACCTTGGCCTCCAGCAATTCGGAGACGATGCTGATCAAGCCGGAGCCGCAGATACCGCAGGGCTTGGAGAGATCGATGGTGACCAGCATCGGGTCCAGGGTGGCCGGGTGGATATGAAAGTTCTCGATGGCCCCGGTGTTGGCCCGCATGCCGTGCTTGATGCCGCCGCCCTCGAAGGCCGGCCCGGCCGAACAGGCGGCGCAGGCCATCCAGTCCCGGTTGCCGACCACGATCTCGCCGTTGGTGCCGATGTCGATGAACAGGGTCAACTCCTCGCTCTTGTGCATCTGGGCGGCGTGGACCCCGGCAACGATGTCGCCGCCGACGTAGCTGGCGATGGAGGGGTAGAGAAAGAGGCGCACCGAAGGGTGGGCGTAAACCCCGATACTGGCGGCCCGGGTCAGGGGCATCTGGCTGCAGGTCGGCACATAGGGGGCCTCGCGCAGGTACTTGGGATTGATGCCCAGCAGCATCTGACTCATCACGGTATTGCCGGCGGCCATGATGTAGCTGATGTCGCTGGGGCTGATGATCACCTTCTGGCAGACCGCCTCGATCACCTTGTTGATGGTCCGCACCACCTGGTCCTGCAGGTCCTTAAGGCCGCCGGGCCGCTGCGAGTAGATGATCCGCGAGATGACATCCTCGCCGAAGCGGATCTGCTCGTTGTAAGAGGTGGAGTCGGCCAGCACCTGGCCGGAGTTCAAATCGATCAGCAGGCCGCAGACCGTGGTGGTGCCGATATCGACGGCCAGGCCGTAAAGCCGGTGGGTGGTGTTGCCGGGCTCCACGGCGATGATCCGGTCCGGCTCCTCGGCCCTTTTGCCTTTCAGGAGGATGACCGTCACCTCCCAGTTCTTTTCGCGCAGGCTGAAGGGCAGTTCCTGCAGCAACTGGGGATGATCGTAGGTCGGCTCGACGCAGTCATAGCAGCCCTTGCGAATGGCCCGCAGGAGGCGCTGCAGGTCGGGAACGTTGTCATCAATGGAAGGCGGATCCAGTTTCAGGAAGCGTTTTTCCACCGGCGGGTCGAGCTGCCACTCGCCGACCAGGTCGGCCATGGAGCGGGCCGAAATGGCGTGGGTGGTCTTGGGTTTGCGCTTTAAGGCCCGGCCGTCCTTGCTGACCACCTCGGGGATGGTGACGGTGATGTCGCCGCCGATTCTGGCCTGACAGGCCAGGTGAAAACCCTTCTTGTCGGCGGGCGGCCCGATAATCGAAGCCTCGCCCTGGTCGATTTTCACCTTGCACTTGCCGCAGACCCCGTCGCCGCCGCAGTAGGCGTGGATGTAAACCCCGGCGTTGGCCGCCGCGGCCAGGAGGTTTTCACCATCCTCGACCTGGACCTTGACGTTATCGGGCAAAAAATGGATTTCGTGGCTCATTTATCGTTGCGCTCCATGGATGACAGGGACATGAACCGGTTTATTTAACATAAATGCAGGATATCGAAAAGAAGGAAAGGGGGCAAGGCGCGGGGCAGCGCTGGTTGCTTTGATTTGATGGCCGGGAAAATTCAGGGTATGCTGGGGTGTCCGCCGCACAACCCGAACCCGAAGAGGGCAAGATGACCATCGAAGCGATCTACACCGGAGAACTCAGCCCCTGCCGGGGTGGCTTTCTCCAGTTCGACGTGCAACTGGGCGACCTCGAGGCCAACCTGAGCGCCCTGCGCCGGGGGCTGGCCGCCTTAAACCCGGCCGGGCCGGGCCTGCTCGTCCTGCCCGAGTTGTGGGGAGCCGGCTTCGACTACCCGAACATGGCGCAGCACTGCAGCCGGACCCCGGAGCTCTTGGGCGCCCTGCAGGCGGAGGCGGACCGCTACAATATCCTCCTGGCCGGCTCATTGCCGGAACACGGCGACGACCCTGAGGGCTACCGGCGGATCTTCAACACCCTCTTCATCGTCGGCCCGACGGGAGTCCTGGGCCAGATCAGAAAACAGCAGCTCTTCGCCCCCATGGACGAGGATCGCCATTTTACCGCCGGCGACAACCCCCAGCCGGTGGCCACTTCCCTGGGACTGGTGGCCGGCCAGGTCTGCTTCGACCTGCGCTTTCCCGACCTGAGCCGCAGCCAGGCCGCCCAGGGCGCCCAGCTCATGGTGGTCAGCGGCCAGTGGCCCGCCGCCCGCAGGGAGCACTGGCGGGTGCTGCTCAAGGCCCGGGCCATCGAAAACCAGATGTTCGTGATCGGCTGCAACCGCTGTGGCGAAACCGGAGACACCGAGTTCGGCGGGCACTCGTTGATCGTCGCCCCGGATGGCACGGTGCTGGCGGAAGCTGGCGCTGGCGAGGAGGCGAAACTGGTCGCCCTCGACCCGGCCCTGGTCGCCAAAAGCCGCCGGCTCTTCACCGTCGTCGCCCATTCACCATACCGCTACCCGGATCGGGACAAGATCGTCACCCTGGACGAACTGCTGGCCAGCCGCGCCGTTTACCGCCGGCTGGGCCGCCGGCTGGTCTACACCAACGGCTGCTTCGACATCCTGCACCGGGGCCACGTCACCTATCTGGAAGCGGCGCGCCGCCTGGGCGACTGCCTGGTGGTGGGGCTGAACAGCGACGCCTCGGTGCGACGCCTCAAGGGGCCGAGCCGCCCCTTAAACGATGAAGACTCCCGGGCCCGGGTCCTGGCCGCCCTGGGTTGCGTCGACTTCGTGGTGCTTTTCGAGGAGGACACCCCGCAGGAACTGATCGGCGCCCTGCTGCCCGAGGTGCTGGTCAAGGGCGGCGACTGGCCGGTGGCCAAAATCGTCGGGGCGCCGGAGGTCCTGGCGGCGGGAGGAGAGGTCTACAGCATCCCCCTGGTGGAAAATTTCTCCACCACCGGCCTGATCGCCAGGATCGCCGGCCAGGGAGAGGGCTGAGGCACCATCCCCGCCAGCCCTCCCGGAAGAGCCGTGGCAACTTCCATTTCCTTTAGCGCCGGTAAATATGCTATAATTGGAGCGTTGACCGTCATCGCAGACCGAGTGAGGCGGTCCGGTTTTTTCGGGATGGAAGTCGGAGCGGAAAGGAACTGATCATGACCAGAATTATCGCCTCTCTAAGTTTGCTGCTGCTCGCCAGCCCGGCCTGGGCCGGGAGCTGCCTGAAAGGCGATTGCCGCGATGGCCGGGGAATCTACCGCTGGAACGACGGCTCCTCTTTTTCCGGCACCTTCGTCAAGGGCAGCCCCGAAGGGGAGGGGGAGTACACCGACCAGGCCGGGCGCAAATTTCACGTGCTCTACCTGGACGGGCAGCCGGTGAGCAGCACCCCGGTCACGGCCGCGGAGGAGGAACTCAGGCTCAGGCAGCTGGAGGCCGAGAGATACAACGAGGCCGGCGTCATGCACCTGCGGAAAAAGGATTACGAGTCGGCCATCTTCTTCTTCAACAAGGCCATCACCCTCTGGCCCGACAACCCCAATTTTCACCAGAATTACCTGCTGGCCAAGCAAAGAAAATAGGAAGCGCCGGGCGCTATCTCTCCGGTGCCGGACAGAGCCCCAGCCAGCCAGCCGGCAAATCCGCCGGCGCCAGACCCAGTTCCCGGGCAAAATCCCGCAGTTCGCCGCTGCCGCAATTGATCGCCGAAGAACGGGCGCCAGTCCTGGTTTCGGCGATCTCGTTGGCCAAAAAAACCAGCAGAGCCTGGGCGACTTCCCGGCGATAAGCCTCCAGCACCCAGCCCTCTTTCCGGCAAAAACAGGTCAGGCGGCGCCAGTTGACCGAAGCCCGCATCACCCCCCGATAGAGCCCCAGGTCACGATTCCCCGGGTCCAGATCACGGCGGATGATTTCCCGGTAGCGCTCCACCACCATGGCCTGCAAGGCTCGGATCTCCCGGGCCCTCAATTCGAGACCAGGACCATCGGCGGCCCGGGTCAGATAA
Organism: Pseudomonadota bacterium; assembly: GCA_018823285.1. Classification (NCBI taxonomy): domain Bacteria; kingdom Pseudomonadati; phylum Pseudomonadota; species Pseudomonadota bacterium. Next base: position 866 of record JAHJIQ010000045.1, on the reverse strand, counting down.
TAAAGGGAACCGTGCAGGGCGACTTCCGGAATCTCGCCGGAATGCCGGACAATCAACAACTCGTCGGCCAGCGAGGGATTGTCGGTTTCAACTTCGTTCATTGCTCCGCTCGCCGCCCCGGTCTTGTTTGTCTGCAGCGACCGTAAGCGACCAGGGCTGGGGGGTTTGCAGGGTGAAATGCAGCCAGAGCCGGCGCTGACGCAGGCTGGCCGTTGATTCCCCCGGAGGAGGGTCTGGCGCCGCCGAACCGCTATCCCCGCCCATCGACCCTCAGCTCTCCGCGGCACAAATGACGCACAGGCAGGTTTCCGGCAACAGTCTCAGACGGGCCAGGGGAATGGGCTCACCGCACTCACGACAGAAACCGAACTCCGGGCCATCGCTGGCCGCCAGAGCCCGCTCCAGTTGCACCAGGCGGCTTCTGGCATCCTGGAGCTTGGCGCCATTCAGGTTGCGGGCGCTCAAGGCATCCAGCCGGGAGAGGCGGCCGATGGCATCATCCGGGGCCACCGGGCCGGAAGACGCCCGCAGGGAGATGATATTCTCCTGAACCCGAACCTTTTCCGCCGCCAACAGTTCCTGCAGGGCCCGCCTGTCCGCCTGGTTCATGGTGCCGCTTATTTCCAGATGGCCCGGGGCGGCTCGGATTTATCGCGCCGGCGGCGTTCGTCCCGACGCTCGTCACGACTGTCCTGCTCGTCACCTTCCGGCTCCGGGGTCGCCTCTTCCGGTTCACTCTGGCGACGTTTTTTGGCCTTTTCCTGCTCGCGCTTTTCCTGCTCCTGGCGGTTGCGTTGGCGGGCGTCATCTTCACGGCGCTGCTGCTCCCGCGCCTCGCGCTCTTTTTGCTCCCGCTCACTGCGCCG